>NZ_JBSFPS010000215.1:0-18081 GCF_053588315.1 Streptosporangium sp. NPDC003464
GCCAGCGAGGACGTGGTCCGGGAGGCCGGGGTGATCATCCCCGACGACCAGGAGGACGAGGTGGAGAAGTTCAGGGAGTTCCTTGACACAATCACGCCCGAGGACTTCGGTCGCGCAGGGTAGGAATTTCGGTGCATTTACGCTTCACGACGCGCCGGGTGGGGTCGTTGACTGAGCTTGGCCCCAGTCCTACGGTGCAAGTGAAACCCACGGCTGTGCGTAAACCCCCAGATCAGGCCGCGGGATGAGAGAAAGCCGGAGGTCCGCGTGGCGGTCAGCAGCGGCGAGGGTAGAAACGCCGATCAGGATGACCCGGAACGGCGCCAGTCGGCACGTCAGCGCGCGGGTGAAGAGGGTCTGCTGTTCGACGGGCAGCCGGTGAAGACGCCCGCCGACATCGGATATCGAGGCCCCACCGCCTGCGCGGCGGCCGATATCACCTATCGGCAGCTGGACTACTGGGCGCGCACCGGACTGGTCGAGCCCACCGTGCGGGCCGCCCACGGCTCCGGCTCCCAGCGACTGTACGGCTTCCGCGACATCCTGGTGCTCAAGGTCGTCAAACGGCTGCTCGACACCGGTGTCTCCCTCCAGCAGATCCGCATCGCCGTACAGCACCTGCGCGACCGCGGCGTCAGCGACCTCGCCCAGATCACGCTGATGAGCGACGGGGTGAGCGTCTACGAGTGCACCTCGCCCGACGAGGTCATCGACCTGCTCCAGGGCGGGCAGGGAGTCTTCGGCATCGCCCTGGGCCGGGTGTGGCAGGAGGTCGAGGGCTCGCTGGCGGATCTCCCCGGTGAGCGGGCGGAGGCCGGCCAGGGCCCTTTAGGCGATCACCACGCAGATGAGCTGGCCCGTCGTCGCAGGGCTCGGCGCACGGGGTAAAGTTAGCTCTGCTGCTGACCCTGTGCGGGAGAGACCCCGACATGATCGGGGCGCCGAAGGAGCAACCTCCCCGGAATCTCTCAGGCACCCTGTACCGCACGGACGAGGCGACTCTGGAAAGCAGGTGCGTCCGCCAGACGTATCTCACCGACGGTGAAAGCCTCCCCGCTGGGGAGGTGAAGCTCTCAGGTCGAGATGACAGAGGGGGAGATCCGGCATACGCCCGCGCCCAGCGCCGGTCTCCACCGCCTCGGGAGGCTTTCCATGACCGATCTGTCACCGCTCAGCGAGCTCACCCCTCCGCCGTTCGCCACCCGCCACATCGGGCCCGCGGACGCCGACCAGACCCGCATGCTCGAGGCGGTCGGATTCGCCTCCACCGCCGACCTGGTCGCGGTGGCCGTGCCCGAGGCGATCCGGGCCAAGGACCGGCTCCGCCTGCCCCCGGCGGCGAGCGAGCCCGAGGCCATCGCCGAGCTGCGCACCCTGGCCGGGCGCAACGCCGTGCTCACCTCGATGATCGGCCTGGGCTACCACGACACGATCACCCCGGCCGTCATCCGGCGCAACCTCCTGGAGAACCCGGGCTGGTACACCGCCTACACGCCCTACCAGCCGGAGATCTCCCAGGGCCGGCTGGAGGCCCTGATCAACTTCCAGACGGTCGTCTCCGACCTGACCGCGCTCGACGTCGCCGGGGCCTCCCTGCTGGACGAGGCCACCGCCGCCGCCGAGGCGATGACGCTGGCCCGCCGCGCCGGCCGCGCCGCGTCGAACGTGTTCGTCGTGGACGCCGACGCGCTGCCGCAGACCAAGGCCGTGCTGCGCACCAGGGCCGAGCCGCTCGGCATCGAGCTGGTCGACAGCGACTTCACCGGCGAGCTGCCCGAGTGCTTCGGCGTGCTCGTGCAGTATCCGGGCGCCAGCGGCCGGGTCAGGGACTTCCGCTCCATCGCCGAGGCCGCCCACGCGCGCGGCGCCCAGGTGGTCGCCGCCGCCGACCTGCTCGCCCTCACCCTGCTCACCGCGCCCGGCGAGTTCGGCGCCGACATCGCGATCGGCTCCTCGCAGCGCTTCGGCGTCCCGCTGGGCTTCGGCGGCCCGCACGCGGCCTACATGGCCGTCCGCGACGGCCTGCAGCGGCAGATGCCGGGCCGCCTGGTGGGCGTCTCCCAGGACGCCGACGGGCGCCCCGCCTACCGGCTCGCGCTGCAGACCCGCGAACAGCACATCCGCCGCGAGAAGGCGACCAGCAACATCTGCACCGCGCAGGTCCTGCTCGCGGTGATCGCGGGCATGTACGCCGTCTACCACGGCCCCGAGGGGCTGCGCCGGATCGGCCGGCGCATCCACCGGCACGCCGTCGTGCTCGCCGCGGGCCTGCGCCACGGCGGCGTCGAGGTCGTGCACGACGACTTCTTCGACACCGTGCTCGCCCGCGTGCCCGGCCGCGCCGCCCAGATCGTCGCCGCCGCCCGCGACAACGGGGTCAACCTGCGCCTGGTCGACGCCGACCACGTGGGCGTCACCTGCGACGAGAAGACCGAGCTCATCCACCTGGAGCAGGTCCTGGCCGCCTTCGAGGTCAGCGGCGCGGTCCTGACCGACCTCGACGCCGCCGCGCACGACGCGCTGCCCGTCGAGCTGGCGCGCACCAGCGACTACCTGACGCACCCGGTCTTCCACAGCCACCGCTCCGAGACGGCCATGCTGCGCTACCTGCGCAGGCTCCAGGACAAGGACATCGCGCTCGACCGGTCGATGATCCCGCTGGGCTCGTGCACCATGAAGCTCAACGCGACCACCGAGATGGAGCCGATCACCTGGCCGGAATTCGCCGGGCTGCACCCCTATGCCCCGGAGGAGCAGGTCGGGGGCTACCTGGAGCTGATCAAGGAGCTGGAGGGCTGGCTGGCCGAGGTCACCGGCTACGACGCGGTGTCGATCCAGCCCAACGCCGGCTCCCAGGGCGAGTTCGCCGGTCTGCTGGCCATCCGCGCCTACCACAAGGCGCGTGGCGAGTCCGGACGCGACGTCTGCCTGATCCCGTCCTCGGCGCACGGCACCAACGCCGCCAGCGCCGTCATGGCGGGCATGCGCGTCGCCGTGGTCGCCTGTGACGACAACGGCAACGTCGACCTCGCCGACCTCGACGCCAAGATCGACAAGCATCGCGACCAGCTCGCCGCCATCATGGTGACCTACCCCTCCACGCACGGCGTCTACGAGGAGACCATCACCCAGGTGTGCGAGCGGGTCCACGAGGCTGGCGGCCAGGTCTACGTCGACGGCGCCAACCTCAACGCGCTGGTCGGCCTGGCCAAGCCCGGCGAGTTCGGGGCCGACGTCTCCCACCTGAACCTGCACAAGACCTTCTGCATCCCGCACGGCGGCGGCGGCCCGGGCGTCGGGCCCGTCGCGGTCCGCGCGCACCTGGCCGACTACCTGCCCGGCCACCCGCTGCGCGACGGCTCGGCGGTCGGCCCGGTCTCGGCCGCGCCGTACGGCTCGGCGGGCATCCTGCCCATCTCCTGGGCCTACATCCGGATGATGGGCGCCGAGGGCCTCACGGCGGCCACCGAGCAGGCCATCCTGTCGGCCAACTACCTGGCGCGCAGGCTGGCCCCGCACTACCCGGTCCTCTACACCGGCCGCGGCGGCCTGGTCGCCCACGAGTGCATCGTCGACCTGCGCCAGATCACCAAGGAGACCGGCGTGACCGTGGACGACGTGGCCAAGCGCCTGGTCGACTACGGCTTCCACGCGCCGACCATGTCCTTCCCGGTGGCCGGCACGCTGATGATCGAGCCGACCGAGAGCGAGGACCTGGCCGAGCTCGACCGCTTCTGCGACGCGATGATCGCGATCCGGGGTGAGATCGAGAAGGTCGCCTCCGGGGCCTACGACAGGACCGACAACCCGCTGCGCAACGCCCCGCACACGGCCGACTGCCTGCTCACCGGCGAGTGGGACCACCCCTACACCCTGACCGAGGCGGCCTACCCGCTGCCGTCGGTGCGCGAGGGCAAATACTGGTCGCCGGTCCGCCGCATCGACCAGGCCTACGGCGACCGCAACCTGGTGTGCTCCTGCCCGCCGCTTGAGGCCTACGAGGACTGACCGATACTCCCGCGGCCCGCGCCCCTCCCGGCGCGGGCCGTATTCGTCCCATATGTGGGGGACGGGTGCGGCCCCGAGTCGTTAGGCTCGGGGCATTCCTTTACCCGGGAGGACCCTGCATGCCAGAGGTGGACACGCACCCCTTGGACACCGCGCGGAGACTGGCCGAGAGCGGCGACCTGGACGGCGCGGCAACGATCTTCACAGCGCTGGCCGCCGACCCCGCCGAGCCCGACCGGGCGCAGGCGGCGGTGGGGCTGGCGGTGGTGCTCCAGGAGCGCGGAGACGTGGCGGGAGCCCGGGCCGCGGCCCGCACCGCGCTGGTGACCGGGCATCCGGAGTTCGCCGCGCAGGCCGCCTGCCTGCTCGCCCGCAGCTTCGAGCGCGAGGACCTGCCCGACCAGGCCCGGGCCGCCTGGCAGGCCGCCCTCGGCGTCGGGAATCCCGCCTACCTCCCGCTGGCGCACATGGCGCTGGCCAGGCTCGCGGAGGGGCGGCAGGAGGCCGAGGAGGCCCTGCGGGCCGCGCTGGCGACCGCCCACCCGGAGATCGCCTCCCACGCCGCCCAGGGGCTGGCCGAGCTGCTGATGGAGGAGGGGGAGGCGGGTGAGGCCGCCGAGGTGCTCCTGGAGGCGCTCTCGGTGGCCGAGGTGGCCGACGTGCCCAGGCTCCGGGTCCTGCTCGGCATCGCGCATCTGGAGCTGGCATGCGCGGAGTTCGCCGGGGCGGTCGAGGAGGGCGGCGAGGCCGAGACCGGTGCGCTGGCCATCGAGCTGCTGGCCCGCACCCTCCCGCTGCGGGGCCGCGACGAGGACGCCGAACAGGTCTGGCGCTACGGTCTGGACAGCCCTGACGAGCGGCTCGCCGAGGACGTCCGCCTCAGGCTGAACCGCGGCGCCTGATCCCCCGCCGATCTCTTGCCGGGCCGGCCCCCCGCCGGCCCGCCGGGCTCAGTCGCGGCCACGCCAGCGGCTGATCGCGTGGGCGATGTTGATCACCACGATGCCGCCCCAGGCCAGCAGCAGGCCCGCGGTGCCCGCCTCGCCGGCGGCGATGGCGGTCAGCGGGATGCCGATGCCCATCGAGCCCAGCGCGATCGCGGTGGAGGAGCCGCCCTTGCGCTGCCGGGGCGGGTGCCCGGGGTGGGGCTCCGGGTAGGGGCCCGGATGGGGGTGGCGGCCTCCGGCGAGGTTCATCTCGGCCCGCACGCGGGCGGCGATGCTCGCGTCGAGGCGCTCGACGAACGCCTCCACCAGCGCGGTCTCGTACTCCGGACCGAGCTCCCGCCGGGCCTCGATGGTGGCGCGCATGTCCTGTCGGATATCTTGGTGATCCTGCACGTCCCGATTCTCCGCCCGCACGCGGCCGCTGGCATCAGCCGTTAGGACTAGATCTGTGTCCATCCGGAGCACGGCCCCTGCCATGGAGATCATGACCCCGCACGGCCCGGCCCTGGCGGAGCTGGACGAGGTCACCGACCCGCGTTTCCTGCTGGTGCTCACCCACGGCTCGGCCGGGGGAGTGGACGCCCCGGACCTGCTGGCCGTACGGGAAGCCGTGACGGGGATCGGCGGGACGGTGGCCCGCGTGCTCCAGCCGTTCCGGCTGAGGGGGGCCCGGGCCCCGGGCTCGGCGGTCAAGCAGGACGAGGCCTGGGTGGCGCTGGTCGCCGGGCTCCAGGAGCGCTGTCCGGGGCTGCCGCTCGTCCAGGGAGGGCGGAGCAACGGGGCCCGGGTCGCCTGCCGTACGGCCCTGGAGGTCGGGGCCGAGGCGGTCGTCGCGCTGGCCTTCCCGCTCCATCCGCCGGGCAGGCCGGAGCGCTCCCGCGCCGGGGAGCTGCGCGCGGCGGGCGTGGACGTGCTGGTGGTGAACGGAGATCGCGACCCGTTCGGCGTGCCCGAGGCGGCGGACGCCGCGCGCCTGGCGGTGCTGCCGGGGGAGGGTCACGATCTCAAGAAGGACCCCGCCCGCGTGGGCGAGATCGTCGCGGAGTGGCTCGGGGCGAGGATGCGGCCGCGCCCGGCGCGATGATCAGGCGACGCCGGCCAGGGGCCGGTGCGGCTCGATGACGGCACCGTCGGGCAGGAGCTCGCCGGTGTCCTCGAACAGCACCACACCGTTGCAGAGCAGGCTCCAACCCTGCTCGGGGTGGGCTGCCATCGTGCGGGCGGCTTCGCGGTCCAGCGCCTCGGCGGACGGGCAGGACGGCTGGTGCGGGCACATCGGCGTGCCTCCGGATCTCTCTTGTCGGCTCACCGGAATCCGCATCGGAGGCCGGCGGGCACCGTCCCGATGGGTTCCGTTCCCACCTGTGACGGGGGGAGGAGCATCTGGATTGACATATGGCCATGCGCGCCTCGGGCTGGGTGAGGCCCGCACATCAAGCAGATCAAACATACGGTCGGATCACACCCTTGAGCGTGCGATCTGACCGCACGCACAAGTGTGGGATCTGGTCGCACCCGGCGACATAGCCCGTTAGGACTGTTTGCGGACGTGAAAAGGGTGAGTCCTGAAGGGGATCTTCGGGGGTGTGACCTATAGCACAGCATGCCTCATAGCCGGATAACCGGCCAAGTGCGACACGCCGCCGGGCCGGTAAACGATCGGTTACGACTTTCTGACGCCACCTGACCTGGTCAGACCTGCCAGGAGCGCCTCCAGGCCCAGCTCGAAGTCGTCGTCGGCCGCCGGGCTGCCACCGCCCTGCGACGGCGGGCGCCACGGCTCGTCGTCATCGCCCGCCGGCTCGGCCCAGCCGGACTGCTGCACCTCCACCGCCACCGCGCCGAAGACGTAGGCCCGCATCGCCCGCACGGCCCGTGCCGCGTCGGGCAGCCCCGCGTCGGCGAGCTGGTCGGTCTGCTCCCGCACCGCGAGCGCCGCGCGGCCCTTGGCCGGCTTGGTCAGCGCCAGCGCCAGCACCCCCGGATGCTCCCGCAGCGCGGCCCGGCTCGCCCGGCACCACGCCCGCGCGCTGTCCTGCCAGGTCTGGCCCGGCTCGGCGTGCACGGTGGTGACGTGTTCGGCGAGCGCGTCCATGAGGGCGTCCTTGCCCCGCGGCAGATGGTGGTAGATGGCCATCGCCTCGACCTGGAGCGCGTCGCCCAGTCGCCGCATCGTCAGCCGCCGCAGCCCCTGGCTGTCGGCGATGTGCAGGGCAGCCTCGATGATGCGCTCTCTGGAGAGCGGGATGGGCGGTCGCTTGGCAGGCATGGGGACATCCTGCCACCCCGAACCTTACTGCGTAAAGGCGGACGCGCCGGGCAGGGCGGCGCCTGAGTGTGTGGGGTGGGAGCGGACGGCGTAGGCTACGGGCTGTGATCTGCCGGGGAATGCCCGGCGATGGATGGGAGAGGGCAGACGATGGCGTTTTTCCGACCGAGCGTGAGCCGGGAGGCGGAGGTCCGTTACCACGCTGACCAGGAGGTCGGGAAGAGCTTCCCCGAGCTCCTGGAGAAGGCGCGCGCGGCGGAGGTCGAGCTCCGCCGGGTCCAGGCCGCCGCGGCCTCCCCCGAGGAGCTCCGGGCCGCGGGCCGGGCCTTCGACAAGGCCCTGACCGATGCGCTGCGCGCCGCCGAGGCCGGCCAGCGGGCGACGTTCGGCGTGAAGTCCTACGAGGACCGGATCCGCCGCCGCAAGGGCAGGGCCACCCCGAAGGGCGCCGAGTGGACCGCCGAGGTCGACCGCCTGCGCACCCTCCGCGAGCAGAACCGCCTGACCGGCATCGCCCGCGTCCCGCGTCCGGTCACCGCCGCCGCGCGCTGACCGAGCCCTCTCGGGGCGACCATTTCTCCACGACACCCGCCGCGCGGCCGCGCGGCGGGTGTCGTGCTTCCGGGCCTGTCGTCAACGGAGCCGTCACCAGGTTCACGCGGGCACGTCTGCCCTGGTCAGGGATTCTTCTAGTGATCCTTGGCGGGTTTCTGAGGCGACGCCGTCAGCCCGAGTGGGCGGCGAGCTGGGTGACTGGGTGAACGGCATCGGCGAGCCGAGTGTGTGACAGGTGATGCGAATTCTGTGTCACGGGTGACGCACGCCTCACCATCACGCCATATCACTCTGGGCACTTATACAACTACCTTCAGTGAGCGGCGGGAAAGTGATCACCCAGCCCCTCGTGGCGTCCGAGCCGGACGCGCCCGGCGAGGGCGATCACCTCTCGGCCCAACAGCGGATGGCGACGTGATCGAAGGCCGGTCATTGCCGCGCGATCCGCGCCGGTGGCAGACCTCCCCGGAGACGACGCGTCGGGGCAGAGCGAAGGCGAGGTGGCGGGTGCATCTGACTCCGCACGAACAGGAACGCCTGATGATCCATGTGGCCGCGGACGTGGCCCGCAGGCGCAAGGAGCGGGGGGTCCTGCTCAACTACCCGGAGGCGGTCGCGCTGATCACGGCGCACGTGCTGGAGGCGGCTCGCGACGGCAAGTCGGTCCACGAGCTGATGTCCGCCGAAGAGAGGATCCTTTCCCGTGACGACGTCATGGCGGGTGTCCCGGAGATGATCTCCGATCTCCAGATCGAGGCGACGTTCCCCGACGGCACCAAGCTGGTCACCATTCGCGCCCCCTTCGCCGAAGCCGACGAGAAGGCGGCAACCGAGGCCGAGGTGGAGGCGCCGGTTCATCCGGGGAGGATCGACCATCCGGAGGGCGCCACGCCGGTGGCCTTCAACGAGGGCCGCGAGATCACCATGGTGACGGTCACCAACGGTGACGACCGACCCATCCAGGTGGGCTCCCATTACCACTTCTACGAGGCCAACCCCCGCCTCGACTTCGACCGAGCCGCCGCCTACGGCAAGCGCCTGCACATTCCCGCCGGCAGTTCCGTCCGGTTCGAGCCACGGTGCACCCGGACGGTGACGCTGGTGCCCATCGAAGGCAGGCGCGTCGTCGCCGGCCTGCGCGGCCAGGTCGGAGGGCAGCTCGATGGATGAGTCCGTGACAGACGCAACGGCGGACGCGTCCGCGGACACCTCCGCGGCGCCGGCGATCGACCCACTCGCTGAGCCCACGGCAGGACCATCAGCGCAAGAGGGTGGGCCGGGACCGGAGATCCTGCCGATCGAGCGGCCGCTGACCCGCGTCGAGTACGCCGACCGGTACGGCCCGACGCTCGGCGACCGCATCCGGCTGGCCGACACCAACCTGCGGATCGAGATCACCGAGGACTGGGCCGGCGGCCCCGGACGCAGCGGCAACGAGGTCATCTTCGGCGGCGGCAAGGTGATCCGCGAATCGATGGGGCAGTCCTGCGCGCCGCGCGACCCGACCAGGTTCGGCGCTCCGCAGCCACCCGACACGGTCATCACCGGCGCGGTCGTCCTGGACCATTGGGGCGTCGTCAAGGCGGACGTGGGCATCCGTGACGGCCGGATCGTCGCGCTCGGCAAGGCCTACAACGACGAGACCATGGACCGGCTGCACGACGGGCACGAGCGGGCCGGCGACTTCCTGATCGGCCCGGAGACCGAGGTCATCGCGGGCAACGGCAAGATCCTCACCGCGGGCGGCATCGACACCCACGTGCACCTCATCTGCCCCGAGCAGGTCCACGAGGCTCTCGCCGCCGGGGTCACCACCTTGATCGGCGGCGGCACGGGCCCCGCGGAGGGCAGCACCGCCACCACCGTCACGCCCGGCGCCTGGCACATCGCCCGGCTGTTCGAGGCGCTGGACGCCTTCCCGGTCAACATCGGGCTGCTCGGCAAGGGCAGCACCATGTCCACCGAATCCCTCTACAACCAGGTGGAGGCGGGCGTCCTCGGGTTCAAGATCCACGAGGACTGGGGGGCCACCCCGGCCGTGCTACGCCGGTGCCTGGAGGTGTGCCGGGCGACAGGCGTCCAGCTGGCTCTGCACGCCGACTCGCTGAACGAGGCGGGCGCGGTCGCCGACACGATCGAGGCCATCGGGGACCACCCGATCCACATCTTCCACGTCGAGGGCGCCGGCGGCGGTCACGCCCCCGACATGATCACCATGGCGGGCCTGCCGAACGTGCTGCCCGCCTCCACCAATCCCACCCGCCCCTTCACCGTCAACACGGTCAAGGAGCACATCGACATGGTGATGGTCTGCCATCACCTCAACCCGCTGGTGGCCGAGGACCTGGCCTTCGCCGAGTCGCGGATCCGGCCCTCCACGATGGCCGCCGAGGACATCCTGCACGATCTCGGCGCCATCTCGATCATGTCGTCGGACGCCCAGGCGATGGGCCGCATCGGCGAGATGATCATACGGACGTGGCAGACCGCGCACGTGATGAAGGCCCGGCGCGGCCCGCTGGAAGGCGACCAGGCCGGCGACGGCGGAGCCGACAACCACCGCGCCCGCCGCTACGTCGCCAAATACACCATCAACCCGGCCATCGCGCACGGCATCGATCACGAGGTCGGCTCGGTCGAGGTGGGCAAGCTGGCCGACCTGGTGCTGTGGGAGCCGAAGTTCTTCGGCGTCAAGCCGCACCGGGTCATCAAGGGCGGCCAGATCGCCTACGCGCAAGTCGGCGACGCCAACGCCTCCATCACCACCCCGCAGCCGGTCCTGCCCCGGCCCATGTGGGGAGCGACGGGCCGGGCGCCCGGCGCCAATGCGGTCAACTTCGTCACGGAGCAGGCGATCCGGTCCGGGCTGGCCGGCCGGGTCAACGTGCGTAAGCCGTTCCGGGCCATACGCGACACCCGCAAGGTGTTCAAGGCCGACATGCGGGAGAACAACGCCTGCCCCGACATCCGCATCGATCCCGACACTTTTGAGGTCGAGATCGGTGGCGCGGAGGCCAAGGACGTCAAGACGGAGATCGACGACCAGCTCGTCGACGGCCGTCAGTTCGCCGACACGCTGCCCATGGCCCAACGCTACTTCCTGTTCTGACCACTGCCGGTCACACTTCAGGGGCGCGACGCATGGGCAGGCTCCATGAACGCTCCATGTCAACGAAGGGGAGCCGCGCACGATGAACCGTGCCGCCCTGCTCGTCCTGGCCGACGGCCGGTTCCCCGCTGGAGGCCACGCTCACTCCGGCGGGGCCGAGGAGGCCGTCACGGCCGGACGCGTGCGGGACGTGGCGAGCCTGGAGGAGTTCAGCCGCGGCCGGCTGCACACCAGCGGCCTGGTCGCGGCCGGGCTCGCGGCCGCGGCCGCCGCCGGACACGACCCGCTGCTGCTGGAGGAGGCGGCCGACGCCCGCACGTCCGCCCCCGCCCTGCGGCACACCTCGCGCAGACTCGGCCGGCAACTGCTGCGGGCCGCCCGGGCCACCTGGTCCTGCGCCGAGCTCGAGGCCCTGGCCGCGGCCCGGCCGCGCGGCGCCCACCAGCCCGTGGTCCTCGGCGTGACCGCCCGGTGCGCGGGACTGGCCCCGCTGGACGCCGCGTACGTGGCGGCATATGAGAGCATCGGCGGCCCGGTGACCGCGACCGTCCGCCTGCTCAGGTTGGACCCCTTCGACGCCGCCGCCGTCCTCGCGCGCCTGGCCCCCGACATCGACCACGTCGCGGCCGCCGCGGCCGAGGCCGCGCAGCGCGTCCACACCGACGGGACCGCCGCGCTGCCGGCCGCCTCCGCGCCGCTGCTCGACATGGCCGCTGAACAGCACGCCGTCCGGAGCGCCCGCCTGTTCGCATCCTGACGACTCCTTCGATCCTCCCCTGGAGCAGCCATGCACCTGCACCATAGCGACACCTTCCCTGACGGCCACGCCCATGGCCCCGGCGGCTCCGGCGAGCGTCCCGGCGACCGCCGCGCCCTGCGCATCGGCCTGGGCGGGCCGGTCGGCTCCGGCAAGACCGCCACCGTCGCCGCCCTGTGCCGCGCGCTGCGCGAGGAGCTGTCCATCGCGGTCGTGACCAACGACATCTACACCCGCGAGGACGCCGAGTTCCTGCTGCGCGAGGCTGTCCTGCCCACCGAGCGCATCACCGCGGTCCAGACCGGCGCCTGCCCGCACACCGCCATCCGCGACGACATCTCCGCCAATCTCGAGGCCGTCGAGGACCTGGAGGGCCACCTCGGCCCCCTCGATCTGATCCTGGTGGAATCGGGCGGCGACAACCTCACCGCCACCTTCTCCAAGGGCCTCGTCGACGCCCAGATCTTCGTCATCGACGTCGCCGGTGGCGACGACATCCCCCGCAAGGGCGGCCCCGGCGTCACCACCTCCGACCTGCTCGTCATCAACAAGACCGACCTCGCCCCGCACGTCGGCGCCGACCTGGAGGCCATGGCCCGCGACGCCAAGGCCCAGCGCGGCGACCTGCCCACCGTGCTGACCGCGGTCAAGGCCACCGGCGGCATCACCCCCGTGGCCGGCTGGATCCGCGAACGCCTGGCCGCCTGGACCGCAGGCCCCGCATGAGCCGAGCGGCCCTTCCCCCCACACCGACCCCCGCCCCCGACTCCACACCGGCCTCCACGCCGGCCGAGCGAGCCGTGCCGGGTGTGCACGCCACCGCCCGCATCAGGGCCGCCCGCGCCGGAGGCACCACCGTCCTGCCCGTGCTCGCCGGTGACGGCCCCTTCGACCTGCGGCGCGGCCACGCGCACGGCGACCGGGCACGGGTGTGCATCCTCGGCGTCATGAGCGCCCCCCTCGGGGGCGACCGGCTGCGCATCGAGGCCGCTGCCGACCACGGGGCCCACCTGCACATCACCACCGCCGCCGCCACCATCGCGCTGCGCGGCCCCACCACCGAGCATGCCACCTATGACGTGCACCTGCGCGTGGCCGAACACGCCAGCCTGCACTGGCTGCCCCAGCCGCTCATCTCGGCCGCCCGCAGCAACCTGCGCCAAAGCTGCACCATCGACCTGGCCCCGACCGCCCGGCTCCTGCTACGCGAAGAAGTCGTGCTCGGCCGCTCCGGCGAGCCGCCGGGCCGGCTGTCCACCCGCCTCACCGTCCACCGCGCCGCACGCCCCCTGCTGGAGCAGCAGACCATGTTCGGGCCCGGCGCACCCGGCTGGGACGGCCCCGCCGTCCTGGCCGGCCACCGCGCCGTCGGTCAGATCCTCATCGTCGACCCCGCTCTGGACCGGCACCCGCCCCGCGCCCGCCTGTTCGGCGACGACCCGGCAACCGGCCAGGCCGTGCTGACCCCGCTGGCCGGCCCGGCCATCCTGATCACCGCTCTGGCCCCGGACACCCTGCACCTGCACCGCCTGCTGAACGCGGCGCACCCCATTGCCTGAACATCCCGCGGCACCGCCGCCCGCCTGAAGCGTCACGACATCGCTCACGCCTGCGGTGGCGACGGCGGCCCGGTCATGTCCAGGCGCCGGTCGCGGTGCAGCCGCACCGTCCCGTACGGATGGAGGGCAAGACCAATGCCGTTTGGGGCTTATGGCGCGTTCTTACCGGCACCCCGACTGGTGTCAACAGTCATACGAATGTTTGAAACGCTTGTTCGCGGCACTGGTAGGATCGCCCGCGTGGGAGTTCCTGAGGATTTGCTGGCCGCGGCCAAGCAGTGCCTGTCCGAGCGCGGATATGCCCGCACGACGGTCCGGGACATCGTCGCCGTCTCCGGCAGCAACCTCGCCGCGATCAACTATCACTTCCGCTCCAAAGACGCCCTGCTCACCCAGGCGATGATCGAGGTGACCGGGGAAGCGGTCGCGGAGGTCCTCAAGGCGTTCCCGGATGACTCCAAGGAGTGGTTCGAAGCGTTCTGGGCAGAACTGATCGAATCCTTCCGAGCCAATCCGATGGTGTGGCGAGCCAACGTCGAGACGCTGGCGCAGGCACCTCATCTCCCCGAAGTACGAGCCCGCCTGGCTGAAGGGCAGGCGCTGGCCCAGCGTGAGCTGGCCCAGCGCCTGCCACGCCAGGACGAGGCGGGTGCGCAGGTGCTGTTGACGCTGTTCATCGGCCTGCTGGTGCGATGGCAGATCGATCCGGACAACGCCCCGACGGCTCACGACCTGGCCGCCGGTATCCGGTCGGTGGCCGAAGCGGTCGCCGGCTAACGCATCACGTGCCGTCCGGAGTGGTCCGGGCGAGGTCGCGGCCGGCTCGCACGCCGTACGGAGCGCAACATGACCGGCGCGAGCAGCGCCATCAGGCACAGACCCACGGCTGCGGCGATCATGGCGTGGTGCTGGCCTTGCGTGAAGGCCTCGCGGGCCGCGGCGGTCAGAGTGGTCCCAGCCGGTTCCGGCAGGTGCCGCGCCGACTCCAGGGCGCCGCCGAGGGTGTCCAGCGCCGATGCGGGAGCGCCGGCGTCGCTGAGGTGTCCCCGGTAGACGGCGGTGCCGATGCTGCCGAGCAGGGAGATGCCGAGCGCGCCGCCGAACTCGGTGGCCACCTGCGACAGTCCGGCGACCGAGCCCGCCCGCTCCGGCGGGGCGGCGGTGATGATCAGGTCGGAGGAGACGGTCAGGACGAGGGTGACGCCGCCGGCCATCAGCATGATCCCGGCGATCAGCAGGCCGCTCTGGCCGGTCACGTCCAGCCTGGACAGCAGCGCGAACCCGCCGGCGCCGACGAGCAGCCCGGCGCAGACCACCAGCCCGGGACGGATCCTGCGGACCAGGACGGGGGCCAGCCCCGCGGCGAGCATCGCCGTCCCCGCCGAGGGCAGCGCGTACAGGCCGGCGATGAGCGGCCGGGCGCCCATGACCATCTGCAGGTACTGGGTGGTGAAGAGGCTGGAGCCGACCATGGCGAAGACGCCGAGGGTGTTGGCGCTGATGGCGGCGGTGAAGGCGCGGCTGCTGAACAGGCGCACGTCCAGCATCGGATCGGTCGTCGAGCGCTGGCGGCGGACGAAAGCGGCTCCCAGTGCCAGGCCGGTCACGATGGCCAGCACCGGCGGCCAGCCGAAGCCCTCCTGGGCGATGTGCTGGATCCCGTAGATCATGGGCAGGATCGCGCCCAGCGACAGGACCACGCTGAGAAGGTCGAGCCGGCTCGGGTGCGGGTCACGCGATTCGGGGAGCAGCAGCGGCGCCAGGATCAGCAGCAGCGCCATCACCGGCAGGTTGACCAGGAACACCGAACCCCACCAGAAGTGCTCCAGCAGCGCGCCGCCCATCAGCGGACCCAGCATGGCGCCGCCGGCGAACGCGCCGGTCCAGATGGAGATGGCGATCCGGCGCTGACCGTCGTCGTGGAACATGTTGCGGATCAGCGACAGCGTCGAGGGCATCAGCGTGGCGCCGCCCACCCCGAGCAGGGCCCGCGTGGCGATGAGCAGGTCCGCGCTGGGGGAGAAGGCGGCGACCGCGGAGGCGGCGCCGAACGCTGCCGCCCCCGCCATCAGCAGCCGTCGCCGTCCGACCCGGTCGCCCAGCGTGCCCATCGGCAGCAGCAGTCCGGCCAGCATGAACGGGTAGATGTCGATGATCCACAGCAGCTGGGAACCGCTCGGCGCCAGGTCGGCGCTGATGAACGGCAGTGCGTACGACAACACGTGCAGGTCGACGGAGATCAGAAGTACGGGCAGGACCAGGACGGCCAGCCCGATCCACTGCTTGCGTCCGGCTTTCATGGGCGGCCTTTCTCGCGGAGGGGGGCACCGGCGTGGTGCAGGTGGCGGAGGGCCTCGCTGTGCGAGGCCACGAAACTGACTTCGTGGTACGGCAGGCCGAGCCGGCGGCAGTAGGCCCGCACGATGGGTTGCGCCAGGCGCAGGTTGGGGGCGGGCATGTTGGGAAACAGGTGGTGTTCGATCTGGTAGTTGAGCCCGCCCATGGCGATGTCGACGAAGCGGCCGCCGCGTACGTTGCGGGTGGTGAGCACCTGCTTGCGCAGGAAGTCCTGGGTGGCTTCCCCGGTCAGCGTCGGCATGCCCTTGTGGCCGGGGGCGAAGACGCAGCCCATGTAGAGGCCGAACAGCCCCTGGTGCACGGCGAAGAAGACCAGGGCCTTGCCCGGCGACAGGACCCAGGCCAGCGCGCCCAGGTAGAGCACGGAGTGGGCGAGCAGCAGCGCGCCCTCCAGGACGCGGTGTTTCATCCAGGGCCGGCGCAGCGCGCGGATGCCGCCCACGTGCAGGTTGAGCCCCTCCAGCAGGAGCAGCGGGTAGAACAACAGCGCCTGCCGGCCGCCGATGAGCCGGGCCGGCCCGCGGCTGTCACGCGCCTGCTCCTGTGACCACACCAGGACGTCGGGCACGACGTCCGGATCGAGGTTCTCGTGGTTGGGGTTGGCGTGGTGGCGGGTGTGCTTGTTCATCCACCAGCCATAACTGAGGCCGATCCCGAGATTGCCGCCGAGGCGTCCGAGGACCTCGCTCGGCCCTCGGGCAAGGAAGATCTGCCGGTGCGCCAGGTCGTGCAGCACGAGGGCGACCTGGGCGAAGACGATCGCGGAGCAGGCGGCCAGCGGCACCTGGAGCCAGGAGTCGCCGAGCCGGAAGAACGCCGCCACGCCCGCCAGGTAGAGACCTGCCACCGTGCTGAGCCGTACCAGGTAGTAGCGGGGGCGGCGGTCGAGGAGCCCGGCCTGCCTGATGCGTCTGGACAGGCGGCTGAAGTCGCTCGCGGCCGTGGCCGTTGCGGTTGCTTGTGCCATGCCGCCGACCATACACACGTTTTGAACATATGTGCAAAACATATGTTTGTGACAAATGTTTGGATAGGGTGGCGGCGTGAAAGAGCGAGACAAGCTGATCGAGGGCGCCGAACGCTGCCGGTAGGAGGCGCCCCTGTGCCTGAGCCGCGGATCCTGAACCGGCGAGTCACCGAGGCCGGCTGTACGGCGAGCTCCGTCGCCGCCGTGACCGCCTGTGTCGTGCGCGGTGGGCTCCGTCGCCGCCGCGACCACCTGCGTCACGCAGGGCGAGGCCATGATCCCGTTCCGCGCCTTCACTCCATGTCCGGACGGCGGAGGGCGGTCTTCGGGCGGTCAAATGGACATGATGTCCGCTTGGCGTTACGATGTTAAGCGGACATCATGTCCACTTATTGATGGAACGGAGAGCCATGAGCCACCTGCTGCACCTGGACGCCAGCGCCCGCCGCGCGTCCTTCTCCCGCGAGCTGTCGGAGGCGTTCGCCGGGGCATGGCGCGCCGCCAACCCCGGGGGCGGATACTCCTACCGGGACCTCGCGGCCGACCCCGTCCCGCACATCGGGCAGGCCTGGACGGAGATCTGCGACAACGTCATGGCCTACGGCATCACCGACATCGGCCGCTACCGGGAGGCGGTGCGGACCCCGGCCCAGGAGGAGGCCTGGGCGATCATCGAACCGCTCCTCGCCGAACTGGTGGCCGCCGACGTCGTGCTGATCGGCACGCCGATGTACAACTACTCGCTCCCTTCGGCGCTGAAGGCCTGGATCGACCAGGTGACCTTCCCCCGGATGAAGCTGACGGGCCGGAGGTTCGTCGTCACGGGCGCGCGGGGAGGGGCCTACGGCCCCGGCACGCCCAAGGAGCCCTTCGACCACGAGGAGCGTTACCTGCGTGACTTCTTCCTCGGGCACTTCGGCGTCGAGGACGTCACGTTCGTCCACGCCGAGCTGACCAACTCGCTGGTCGACCCCCTGCTGGCCGGCGCGCGGGGCGAGCACGAGGAGTCCCTCGCCGCCGCCCGCAAGCTGGCCGTGGAGCTGGCCGCAGAGCCGGTCCGGCAATGAACTGGGTCCTGCTCGTACTGGCGGGGCTGGTGGAGATCGCCTGGTCGCAGAGCATCAAGCCGACCGAGGGGTTCACCCGGCCGATCCCCACGGTGATCTGCTTCGCGCTGGCGGCCGTCGCGGTCTGGCTGCTGTCGAAGTCCATGCAGACCCTCCCCGTCGGCACGGCCTACGCCGTGTTCACCGGCATCGGCGCCATCGGCGCCATCGGACTGGGGGTCGCGCTGCACGGCGACCCGCTGAGCGCCGGGCGTCTGGCGGCGCTCGCGCTGATCGTCGGTGGGATCGTGCTGGCCAGGCTGGCCGGCTGACCGGTCTGTGGGCCGAACGGTGATCGGTTGACCGGCTGATCGGCCCATGGGCTGATGGTGGCCGGCATGAGTCGGCAGTGGTCGGTCGGCCGGTTGTCGGGCTGACCGGCCTGTGGGGGATCCGCGGGCGGGCCGGTGGCACGGCCGGCGTCCGCCGGCGCGGGAGCGGCTCCC
>NZ_JBSFPS010000216.1:0-18066 GCF_053588315.1 Streptosporangium sp. NPDC003464
GCCATCGCCCCCGGGGTGGCCCACTTGCGGGTCTTGGGCTGGAACTGCTGGGCGGCGACTTCCCACGCGGTCAGGGTGGCCCGCCGGTCGCCGGCCGGGACCATCGGGGAGGAGCACAGCGCCTCGACCACGGCGGGGTCCACGGGGATCGGGGGGAGCGGGCCGTCGCCCGCCGCGCCGGCCGGTCCCCGCTCGCCGTCCGGGGCCGCGTCCAGGGCGGCCGAGACGAGGTCCTCCAGCACGGTCAGCACGTCCCTGGCCCGATGCCCGGCGGTGCGCCCCTCGCTCATCATGGCGAGCCTGCGCCAGCGCATCGCCGCCGCCGTGGCCGCGGCGGCGATCTCCTCCCGGGAGGCTCCGGCGGGCAGACCGAGCTGCCCGGCGGGGTCGTCGTGGCGGGCCAGGCGGAGGAGCTCGGCGGTCATCTCCTCGTCCAGCACCAGCGTCCCCCGGCCGAGGGCCTCCGCCGCGCTGAAGATCCGCAGGCCGCCGAGGGCGGTCGCGATCGGCCGGTCCTCGTCGAGCTGGGCCGCCAGCGCGTCCAGGGCCGAGCGGTCGGAGCCCAGCACGGGCGAGCGGGCGATCCGGCGGAGCCGGGTCAGGGCGTCGAGCGCCTTCAGCTGGTCGGCACGGCGGGCGAAATGGGCGAGGCCCGCCGCCACGGAGCCGGTCGCGGCCCGTCCCGCCGAGGAGTATCCCGAACGTTCCAGCAGGTGGGCCGAGAGCGCCGCGGGGTCGGCGGCCTCGCCCCGCCGCAGCGCGCCGACCGCTGTGGCGATGCCGTAGCGGTGCAGCCGCTCCACCAGGCGGTGCCGTACTTCGGCCGGGATCGGCAGGTCGGGCGCCGAGCGGAAGTCGTTCAGGTCGAGGAGGTAGTCCTCCAGGTCGTCCTCGTCGAGTTCGGCCAGCCGCGACAGGGCCTTGAACTCGTCGGTCTCCAGCGGGCACGCGCGCGCGGTCTCGGCCAGCAGGCCGATCACCGGGACCACGTCGAAGACGGAGGTGCGCAGGTCCTGGTACCCCTTGGCGGCCAGCCGCCGGGCGGTCGGCCAGGGGTCGTCCTCGTCGCCGCGCCGGTCGACCTGGCCCAGTACGGCGAGGGTGTTGACGCAGCTCATGCCGCACGCGCCGGTGAGGCCGCGGAACTCCGCGAGGGTGGTGTCATCAAATTTCTGGACATAGCGCAGCACATAGATCATCGCCTGCGCGCGGTCGTCCTCCTCGCCGGAGCCGAACAGCATGCTCCGGGCGGCCTGCTCGTTGGCGGCCGTCACCGTGTTCATGCCGGGGGTGTCGATGATGGTGACCGTGCGCAGCGACGGCAGGTCCAGGGTGACGCGCAGGCGCCGGATCCGGGCCACGTCCACGCCGAGATCGGCGGGGAGCCGGTGGCCGGGCAGCAGCCGTGAGTGGGCCACCCCGCCGTCGGTGAGCTCGGCGGTGACGAGGCCGTCGTCCTCGCCGTACTCGTACTGGGTGACCACGAAGGTGCACTCGCCGGCGTCCACCGGGGCGACGGGCAGCCCCAGCAGCGCGTTCACCAGAGTGGACTTCCCGCTGCTCACCGCGCCGGCCACGGCCACCCGCAGCGGCGCGTCGAGGCCGGCGCGCACCTGCTCGACCCGTCCGCGCAGCTCCGCCCCGGCCAGCCTGGCCGAGGTGGTCTCGCACAGGCGGCGCAGCAGCTCCACCGGGCCGGCGGTCACGCGTCACCGCCGGAGCGCGGGGTCCGGCCGTCCCCGGCGCCGTCCACCGGACCGCCTGAGCCGTCCGGGCTGCCCGAGCCGTCCACCGGACCGTCGTCCGGGCTGCCCGAGCCGTCCGCAGGGCCGCCTGAGCCGCCTGAGCCGTCCGGGGCGCCCCGCGGCGCGTCCACGCCGTCCGGACCGTCCGGGGCGTCCTGCGGCGCGTCCACGCCGTCCGGACCGTCCGGGGTGTCCTGCGGCGCGTCCACGCCGGCCGGGCCGGATCCGCCGTGGGTGAGGGCGCCCGGGCCGGGCAGCAGGGAGAGGTCCGCCCTGTCCGACGAGAACGTCTGTTCGAGCATGTTCCGGTGTTCCTCCTCCGTCGGGCCGGGGACCGCCTCGAAGAGGAGTCGACGCAGTTCAGTCAGGTCGTCTGACTCCTTCCCGGGCGATCCGGACCCCGAATTGTCACGGTCCAATATCATGACGACTTACCTCATACCGGGTGATCGTTCGACGTGGTGTCATTGGCTGATTTCCACCCCGGGAGGATGTGTGACCGATGACGAGCGCGTCGCTGAGCAGTACCGTCGAGGACGAAAGTCTTCTCGTCGCCGCCGCGCGGGCGGGTGACGAGCCCGCCTTCGCCGAGCTGTGGTCGAGTGTGCGGCGCCAGGCCTTCGGCGTCTGTTATCACCTGACCGGAAACCGGGCCGACGCGCTCGACGCGCTGCAGGAGACACAGCTCGCCGCCTGGCGGGGGCTGGCCGCCTTCGAGGGCAGGGCGTCCTTCCGGGCCTGGGTCGTCGTCATCGCGCGCAACGCCGCCCACGCGGTGGTCCGGCGCCGCTCGCCCGCCGGGGTGTTCTTCGCCGAGGTGACCGAGGAGTCGTTGGTCGCCGCCCCCTTCGAGGACGTCGTCGCCCAGCTGGCCGACCTGCGCCGGGCGCTGGCCACGCTGCCGGCCTCCCACCGGGAGGCACTGCTGCTGTGGGCGGGCGGGCTCACCTACGAACAGGTGGCGGCCTCGATGGAAGTGCCGCTCAACACGGTGAGAGTCTGGATCCTGCGGGCCAGGCGGCGGCTCCAGACGGGGCTGGCCGCCGGCTGAGCCCCTCACGGCGCCGTCCCCGCGCCGGGCGGCCCGTGACGGTAGACGGCGACCTGCGGCACGCGGATCACCCGGTCGCCGTCGGCATACCCGCGCTTGACGGTCTCCGCGACGACGTCGTGCAGCTCCGGCCGCTCGGTCGGCTCGGTGCCGAACGCCTCGTGGACACGCGGGTCGAAGCGCTGCCCGTCCGCGACGATCTCCCGGACGCCGGCCCGGTTCAGCCCGTCCAGCAGCGTGCCGGCCAGCCGGGGATGTCGCTCGGCGATCTGGTCCCGGCAGCCGATGCACGCCTCCACCAGGGCGGCACGCCCCGGAGGGCCCCCGGCGAACAGGCGCTCCACCTGCTGGGTGAGCGCCTGGCTGATCCCGCTCCCGGCGACCTCGGCCAGCGCGTCCGCCAGCGGGTCGGAGGCGCTCTGAGCCCGGGCGGCCCGCGGCGGCCCGCTGGAAGCCCCCGGATCCCCGGGCGGCGGGTGCGCTCCGGTGGCCGGCGCCTGTGCCGCCACGGGCGGCGACGGTACGGCGCCCGGCGTCTGCGCGGGCGTCTGCGGTGCTGCGGGCGGCATGGCCGGCGCCTGCGCTGCCACGGGCGACGACGGTACGGCGGGCGGCATGACGGGTGCCCGGGGCGCCGATGGAGTGCTCCCGGCGGGCGGGAACGCCGAGCCGGGGGGCTCCGGGAGGCCGGGCCCACCCTGCCACGGTCCCTGAGCGGGGCCGGGGCGCCTGCTCCGCCGCCACAGGAGGAGCCCCGCGCCGGTCGCGGCGAGGACTCCGGCCGCCGCCAGCCCCAGCGGCAGCGGGCCGAGCCCGCCCACCGTCCATGCACCGCCGGGGCCGAGGCCGCCCGTGGTCCCCGCCGTGCCGGGGCCGACCCGCTGATCTCCGGTCCGCGGAAGCCGGCCGCCGTCTCCGTCCGCGCCGCCGTCCGCCCGGGACGGCGGCGCCACGGCGCCGACCGGCTGCCCGCCGGTCCCTGCCACCTGGCCGCAGCCTGTCACCGCCAGGCAGGCCAGGAGCAGCAGGGGCAGGAGCGCGCGTCGGTCTGTCATCGGTCGCCTTCCTCGTCGGCGGCCCGTGTGACCCTGGTCCGGGTTCCCCTCCTGGTGAGATCACACGGGCCCTGCCGATACGTGTGATCAGGCGGTCGGGAAGGGGCCCTGGGTCTGGGTGTAGTCGGAGACCCCGTCGCCGTCGTAGTCGACCCGGGCCTCGTCGACGTATCCGTCGCCGTCGTTGTCGAGGTAGACGATGTCGGTCACGCCGTCACCGTCGACGTCGTGACGCTCCTCGTCGGCGTAGCCGTCGCCGTCGTAGTCGATCAGCTGGGTGTCGGTGCCGCCGTCGCCGTCGTAGTCGACCAGGTCCGTGGAGGTCACGTCGAAATCGCTCATTGTCCGATCCTTTCGAGTGGTGTTCGTCAGCGGAGAGTGGCGGCCGCGACGGATTGTTACACCGGGACCGGAGATTTCCCGCCGGGCCCGCGCCCGGCGGGTCCCGCGGCGCCGCCTCAGCTCAGCGCGCGGGCGGTGTGGATCAGCGGCACGTGGCTGAACGCCTGCGGGAAGTTGCCGACCATGCGGCCGTAGCGGGGGTCGTACTCCTCGGCGAGCAGGCCGACGTCGTTGCGCAGGCTCAGCAGGCGCTCGAACAGCTTCACGGCCTCGTCCTTGCGGCCGATCATCGCCAGCGCCTCGGCCAGCCAGAAGCTGCACGCCAGGAAGGCGCCCTCACCGCCGGGCAGGCCGTCCACGTCGTTGTCGGCGGCCACCGGGTAGCGCAGCAGGAAGCCGTCGACCAGCAGCTCGCGCTGGACCGCCTCCACCGTGCCGACCACGCGCGGGTCGTCCGGCGGCAGGAAGCCGACGATCGGGATCAGCAGCAGGGAGGCGTCCAGCTCCGGCGAGCCGTACGACTGGGTGAAGGTGTTGCGCGCCCCGTCGAATCCCTTGTCGCAGACCTCGGCGTGGATCCGGTCGCGCAGCTCCTTCCAGCGCTCCACCGGGCCGGTGCGGCCGAAGCTCTCCACCTGCTTGACCGCCCGGTCCAGGGCCACCCAGCACATCACCTTGGAGTGGGTGAAGTGGCGGCGCGGGCCGCGGACCTCCCACAGTCCCTCGTCGGGCTCGTCCCAGTGCTCTTCCACGTATCCGACGAGCTCGCGCTGGATGGTCCAGGCCCGTTCGTCCGGCTCCATGCCCGACACGCGCGACAGGTACAGGGCGTTCATCACCTCCCCGTAGACGTCCAGCTGGAGCTGGTTGACCGCGCCGTTGCCGATCCGGACCGGTCCGGAGCCCTCGTAGCCGGGCAGCCAGTCGAGCTCCAGCTCCGGCAGCCGGCGCTCACCCGACACGCTGTACATGATCTGCAGGTCCTGCGCGCGCCCCGCGATCGCCCGCAGCAGCCACGCCCGCCAGGCACGGGCCTCGCCCAGGAACCCGCCGCCGATGAGGGCCTCAAGTGTCATGGTGGCGTCGCGCAGCCAGCAGAAGCGGTAGTCCCAGTTGCGCACTCCGCCGAGGTCCTCGGGCAGGGAGGTGGTGGGGGCGGCGACGATGCCGCCGGTGGGCTCGTAGGTGAGCGCCTTGAGCGTGATGAGGGAGCGGACCACGGCCTCGCGCCACGGGCCCTGGTAGGTGCACTCCGCCACCCACTCGGCCCACAGCGACTCGGTCTCGGTCAGCTGCTCCAGGGGGTCGATCTCGACCGGCCTGGGCTCGTGCGAGGGGTGCCAGGTGAACACGAACGCCAGGCGCTCGCCGGCCGAGACCCGGAACCTCGCCCGGTGCGCGTAGTCGCCGCCCTGCAGGGGGACGGGGGAGTGCAGCCACGCCGAGTCGGGCCCGCCGATGGCCTGCAGCAGGCCGTCGCTGCGGCGCACCCAGGGCACGATCCGGCCGTAGTCGAAGCGGATGCGGATCTCGGTGGCCATCTCCACCGTGCCCGACACGCCTTCCACGATCCTGACCAGGTCGGGGTTGGTCTGCCGCGCGGGCATGAAGTCGATCACCCGGACGGTGCCGCCCGGGGTGTCCCATTCGCTCTCCAGCACCAGGGACTCGCCCCTGTAGTGCCGCCGGGTGGCGGCGGGCCGCCCGGCGTCGGCCGGGCCGAGCCACCACTGCCCGTTCTGCTTGTCGCCGAGCAGCGCCGCGAAGCACGCCGGCGAGTCGAAACGGGGCAGGCAGAGCCAGTCGATCGCGCCGTCCCGCCCGATCAGGGCGGCCGACTGCATGTCTCCGATGAGAGCGTAATCCTCGATCCGCATGTGCTTGACGCTAATACCTCAATACCTCCGCCGGCCGCCGATCAGCCTCCGGGCCGCATCCGGGGCATGAAGAACTGGGTCAGCGGCCCGATCGCGAGAGCGAAGACCACCGTGCCGACGCCCACGGTGCCGCCGAGCAGCCAGCCGACGGCCAGCGCCGTGACCTCGATGAGCGTGCGGGCCGCGCGGATGGACAGGCCGAGGCGGTTGAGGCCGGTCATCAGGCCGTCGCGCGGGCCAGGACCGAGGCCCGCGCCGATGTAGAGGCCGGTCGCGGCGGCGGTGGCGACGACGCCGAGCAGCAGGTAGGCCCAGCGGACGGCCAGCGGCTCCGGGGTCGGGGCCAGCCACATGGCGACGTCGGCGAACACGCCGAGGAAGACGACGTTGCTGATGGTGCCGATCCCCGGCTTCTGCTTGAGCGGGATCCACAGCAGCATGACCAGGGCCCCCACCAGGATGATCCAGGTGCCGATGGACAGTCCCATGTGGATGGACAGTCCCTGGTGGAAGACGTCCCAGGGGCTGCCGCCGAGGTGCGACTCGATCTGCAGGCCGATCCCGACGCCGTAGAGCGCCAGGCCCGCGTACAGGCGCGTGAGCCGGCTGGGGATGGAACCGAGGGCGGGAAGGGAAATTTCACTCATGATGGCCTTAATCGTCCAGGCCATTGGCCGCCCAAAAAAGAGCCAATCATGAAAAGTGGTCTTATAGTGGTTGGCTTGGACCGGTATCTGAGCGGACCCCAGCTCGCCCGCCTGGTGGCGATCGCCCCCGACACCAGGCCCTATTACAGCGCGCTTGCCCAGGCCGTGCGGTCGCTGATCCTCGACGGGCGGCTGCCGGTGCGGATGCGCATGCCGGCCGAGCGGCACCTCGCCGAGGCACTGAGCGTCAGCCGGACGACCGTGACGGCGGCCTACGACCGGCTGCGCGAGCAGGGATATCTGGAGAGCAGGCAGGGGGCGGGGAGCTGGACCGCGCTGCCCGACCCGGGCTCGATGGGCGCGGAGAACCCGTGGATCGCCGCCAACGACGACGGGCTGCTGCCGCTGCACGCCGCCGCCCCGCTCGCGCCCGCGGCGCTCCCCGCGGCGATCGACTTCGCCGCCGAGCACTACCGGCGCCACGCGCTCGGCATCGGCTACGGCCCGCTCGGGATCGCGCCGCTGCGCCAGGCCATCGCGGCCCGCTACACCGAGCGGGGGCTGGCCACCCGGCCCGAGCAGATCCTGGTCACCTCGGGCGCCCAGCACGCGCTCCACCTGGTGGCCGAGATGCTGCTGCCGGCCGGTGACGCGTTCCTGATGGAGTCGCCCACTTACCCGCACGCGATGGACGTGGCCAGGGCGCGCGGCGCCCGGATCGTCCCGGTCGGCGTCCCCGACGACGGCTGGCACCTGGACCTGCTGACCTGCGCGATGCGCCAGTCGGCCGCCCGCCTCGCCTATGTGATCCCCGACTTCCAGAACCCGACCGGCCACCTGATGGACGACGCCACGCGGGCCGGCCTGGCCGGCGCGGCCAGGAAGTACGGCGCCACGCTCATCGTGGACGAGACCTGGCACGAGCTGGCGATCGACGACGTGCCCGCGGCGCCGCCGCTGGCCGCATTCGACACCGACGGGCGGGTGATCACCATCGGGTCGGCGTCCAAGCTGTGGTGGGGCGGGCTGCGCATCGGCTGGATCCGCGCCACCGCCGCCATGGTCCGCAGCCTGGCCGTGCTCCGCGCGGGCGTGGACATCGCCAGCCCGGTCTTCGAGCAGCTGGTCGTGACGAGGCTGTTCGAGGACATCGAGGAGACCAGGGCCGAGCGCCGCCGGACCCTGCGCGCGTCCAGGGAGGCCCTGGTGGCCGCGGTGACGGAGCGGATGCCCGAGTGGAGCTTCACGGTGCCCAAGGGCGGCGGCTCGCTCTGGGTGCGGCTGGAGAGCCCCTCGGCCACCTCGCTGGCCGACGCGGCGGCCTGTCACGGCGTACGGCTCGCCCCCGGCACCTGGTTCGGCGTGGACGGCACGCTGGAGAGCCGGCTCCGCCTGCCCTTCACCCAGCCCCCGCAGATCCTCACCGAAGCGGTGGACCGCATCGCCGAGGCCAGGATCAGAGGCCCCTACGGCACCCGTCCCGCCCGGCCGCTCACCCCCGCGCTGTGAGGTCTACTCGGAGGTGACCCCCCTGGCCAGCGGGGCGCGCAGCCGCAGCCGCATGGCCGCGATGCGCAGCCCGAAGGCGAGCACGGCGGCGGCCAGCGTCGCGGGCCAGCCGTGCAGGTCGAGGGTGTAGAGCGCGGCCATGACCGCCGAGCCCAGCATGGCGGGCACCGCGTAGAGCTGGCGGTCGTAGAGCAGGCTCGGGATCTGGCCGGCGAGGACGTCGCGCAGGACGCCGCCGCCGACCGCCGTGGTGACCCCGAGCAGGGCCCCGTGCAGCGGGCTGAGCCCGACGTTCATCGCCTTCTCGGTGCCGACCGCGCAGAACAGGCCCAGACCCGCCGCGTCGAGCACGTCCACCGCGGGCATCACCCGCTGCACGTGCGGATGCCAGAAGAAAACGATCACCGTGGCGGCGACCGGCACGAGCACGTAGCCGATGCTGAAGAAGGCGGCCGGCCGTACGTTGAGGATCAGGTCGCGCAGGATCCCGCCGCCCAGCGCCGTCATCTCGGCGAGCACCGCCATGCCCACCACGTCCAGCCGCTTGCGGACGCCCACGAGGGCACCGGAGAGAGCGAAGACGAAGATTCCGACGAGGTCGAGCACCTGGTTCACGAGTAAATCATCCCATGACCGGCTCTATGTGATTCACCTTTGATGTGACGGGGGCCCGGCCCCCGCGGCGTCGTGGTGCTCGCGCATCATGACGCGGAGCCTGCCGACGGACGCCAGCAGCGCCAGGCCCGCCACGACGGCGATCGCCGCGAGCGTCAGGAAGTACGCGGGATCCGACAGGTAGTTCTTCAGCCGGGCGGTCTGCCCGCCCACGGCGTCGCCCACCGAGACGGCGATGAACCACACCCCGAGCATCTGCCCCTTGAACGCCTGGGGGGCGAGCTTGGCGGTGACCGAGAGCCCGACCGGGCTCAGCGACAGCTCGCCGAAGACCTGGATGAGGTAGACCAGCACCAGCCACCACACCGAGATCCTCCCGCCCGCGGCGGACCTGGCGGCCAGGGCCATGACCACGAAGCTCAGGGCGATCATGAACAGCGCGAAGGCGAACTTCTGCGGAGCGGTCACCCGGTTGCCCAGCTTGATCCAGAGCGCGGCGAAGACCGGCACGAAGATCATGATGAACAGCGGGTTGAACGACTGCGTGGTCGCGGCCGTGATCCGGACGCCGAACAGCGACAGGTCGGTCTTGTCCTGGGCGAAGAACAGCAGCACGGTCGGCGCCAGGTCGTAGATCATCCAGAAGACGGCGGCGGCGATGAACAGCCAGATGTAGGCCTTCAGCCGGATCCGCTCGTCCTCGGTCAGGCTGTGGCTGCCGAACAGCACGTAGGCGAAGTAGACCACCGGGACCACGACGATGATCGCCGTCATCACGAGCGCGAAGGTGTCGAGGTCGAAGGTGCCCGACGCCATCCAGACGGCCAGGGCGCCGGCGACCACGACGGCGGCGGCCAGGGAGGCCAGGACGAAGTGCCGGTGCTCCTGCGGGGTCAGCCGGTGGCCGGGCTCCTCGCCCACGCCCCTGAGGTGGGGCCGGCCCAGCACGTACTGGGCCAGGCCCAGCGCCATGCCGACCGCCGCGGCGCCGAAGCCCAGGTGCCACCGGCCGTCGGCGGCGAGCCAGCCGACGACGACGGGGGCGATGAAGGCGCCGAGGTTGATGCCGAGATAGAAGATGGAGAAACCCGCGTCCCTGCGCGCGTCGTCGTCCTCCGGATAGAGCTTGCCGACCATCGCCGAGATGTTCGGCTTCAGCAGCCCGGTGCCGATGATGATGAGCAGCAGGCCGAGCGCGACGAAGACGCCCGTCCTGACGGGGACGGCCATGCTGATGTGGCCGCACATGATGATGAAGCCGCCCCACAGCACCGCCCTGCGGGCGCCCAGGACGCGGTCGGCCACCCAGCCGCCGGGCAGCGCCACCAGATAGATGAGGGCGCCGTAGATGCCGACGATCGCGGTGGCGGTCTGCTGCGTCAGGCCCAGGCCGCCCATGGCGGGGGAGGCGGCCATGAAGGTGGCCAGGATGGCCCGTAGGCCGTACCAGCTGAAGCGCTCCCACATCTCGGTGCCGAACAGCGTGGCGAGGCCCCGCGGCTGCCCGAAAAAAGTTTTCTCACGTGCCTGTGTCCCCGATGTCATGCGACCCCCCGGTGTCAACATGTGATCGGGTTCTAACTTTACGTACGCTCCCCGTGGCGGCGGTGAGGCAGGTTGCGCATTGCGGTCTTTCTTCTCACGGGCAGGGTCTTGTCCCGGGCAACGCCGTGTGGTGCGATGCATGCCACTCATGCAAGTGAGCACTTTCAGGAGGCGCGTCATGGCCGGTGTCCTTGAAGAGCGTGCGGCGATCGAGCGGGAGATCGCGGGCCGCACCGTCTGCGCGCAGTTGAGGGAGGCGGCGGAGCACAACCCCGATGCCCCGGCCTATTCCGATCCGGCCGGCGAGGGCTGGACCACCCTGACCTACGCCGAGGCCCGGCAGCGGGTCCTGGAGATCGCCGCCGGATTCGCCGCCCTCGGGCTGCGGCCGGGTGAGGCGGTCGCGCTGATGATGGTCAACCGCAGCGAGCACGTCCTGGCCGACCTGGGCGCCGTCCACGCGGGCGGCATGTCGTGCTCGGTCTACTCCACCTTCGCCCCCGACCAGGTGGCCTTCGTCGCCGGAGACGTCGGCGCCAGGATCGTGGTGCTGGGCGGCCCGGCCGAGCTGGCCCGGTGGGAGCCGGTGCTGGAGGCGCTCCCCGAGATCGGCAAGGTCATCATGCTGGAGGGCGCCCCGCCCGGTGACCGCTTCCTCGCCTGGGACGACTTCCTCGCCCTGGGGCGCGAGCGGCTCGCCGCCGACCCCGCCTCGGTCGACGCCCGCTGGCGGGCCGTGACCGCCGACGACGTCCTGACGGTCCTGTACACCTCGGGCACCACCGGCAACCCCAAGGGCGTGCCGCTGACCCATGCCAACGTGTTCTTCGAGGTCGTGGCCACCAGCCGGATGGTCGAGCTGCCCGACAGGGGCACCCAGATCTCCTACCTCACCTACGCCCACATCGCCGAGCGGGTGCTCAGCCTCTACCTGCCGCTGTTCAAGATCTCCCACACCCACTTCTGCACCGACATCGCCCAGCTCGGCGCCGTCCTCGGACAGGTCAAGCCGGTGCTGTTCTTCGGGGTCCCGCGCGTGTGGGAGAAGATGATGGCCCGCCTGCAGGCGCTGCTGGCCACCCAGCCGCCGGAGCAGCAGGAGAGCGTGCGCGCCGCCATGGCCGCCGGTCTCGCCCACGTCGAGGCCAGCCAGTACGGGCGGACGCCGTCGCCCGAGGTCCAGGCCGCCTACGAGCAGGCCGACGCCGCGCTGCTGTCGATCATCCGCTCGATGATCGGCCTCGACAGGGCGGCCTGGCTGGCCAGCGCCGCCGCGCCGATGCCGCTGGAGGTCCAGCGCTTCTTCGCCGGCCTCGGCATGCGCGTGATCGACGTGTACGGCATGACCGAGACGACGGGCGCCTTCACCGCCAACGCCCCCGACCGCTTCAAGCTCGGCACGGTCGGCCAGGCCGGTCCGGGCGTCGAGGTCCGCATCGCCGAGGACGGGGAGATCGTCACCCGCAGCCCCGCCAACGCCCACGGCTACCTGAACAGACCCGAGGCGACCGCCGAGCTGCTGGACGAGGACGGCTGGCTGCACACCGGCGACGTGGGCTCGATCGACGAGGACGGCTTCGTCCGCATCGTCGACCGGAAGAAGGAGCTCATCATCACCTCCGGCGGCGAGAACATCTCACCGGCCAACATCGAGAACTACCTCAAGGAGCACCCCCTCATCGGGCAGGCCCTCGCCTACGGCGACGGCAGGCCGTACCCGGTGGCGGTCCTCACCCTCGACGGCGAGGTCGCCCCCGGCTGGGCGCAGGGGCGCGGCATCGAGTTCGGCACCCTGGCCGAGCTCGCCGAGCACCCCGACGTCCTCAAGACCGTCGAGGACGCGGTCGCCGAGGCCAACGGGAAACTCGCCCGCGTCCAGCAGGTCAAGCGCTGGCGGCTGCTGCCGGTGGAGTGGACGGCCGAGACCCAGGAGCTCACCCCGAGCCTGAAACTCAAGCGCCGGATCATCCACGCCAAGTACGCCGAGGTGATCGACGGCATGTACGAGGACTGAGTCCGCGGCACGGCCGGCGAGGGCCCCCGCCCCCGCGCCCGCCCGGCGGGCGGGGCGGGCGGCGCTTTGCCCAATCAGCCGTGTGTCGTCTCCTCGGTCATTACCGGGCCTTTCCTAGCGTCCTGTCCATGACCATGAGAGTCCTTCTTCCAATCCTGGCGGCGGGGGCCGGCGCCGTGCCGTCGGGGGCCGTCGTCCCGCCGGCGTGGGCCGAGCCGCCCGCCGCCGTGGATCTGGCGATCCACTCCATCACCCTGACCCCCGGGGCCCCCGTGGTCGGGCCGTCGGACACGGTGCGCCTGGTGATCGAGGTGGTGGCGCGCGGGGTCGCGAGCCCGGACGGGGTGACGGTCCGCGTCGAACCGGGCGCGCCGCCCGAGCCGGGGACGGACGCTCCCGCCGACGCCGAGTCCGGTCCGGCACCACAGACCGTCCGGATCCCCGTGCCGGACGCCCCGCCGTACGTCCCCCCTCCGCAGGAGGCCGGGCCGGCGCCCGCCGTGCTCGATCTCGTCGTCCCGGGCCACGCCGCCCGGGGACGGCGGACCGGGCCGGCGGCGGGGTCCGCCGGGCGGGCCGGGACGGAGTGGGAGACCTGGCGGTTCCGGCCGGACAAGAGGCTGAGCCGCTGGTATCCCGCCGGGCGCTGGACCGTCGCCGCGACCGCCGAGGGAGCCGGTGGTGAGACGGTCACCGAGTACGCCGAGTTCCGGTTGAGGCGCGAGACGAAGTTCAGCGCCGTCCAGGCGGTCAGGAGGGGGGCGCAGGTGGAGGTCAAGGGCGTGCTGAACCGGGTCGACCCGCAGGGATATCTGGACTACGCCCCCTTCCCCGGCCAGAGCGTCGAGATCCTGCACCGGGCGGCGCCGCAGGAGAGGTGGACCAGGACGGCCGAGGCCACGACCGACCTGCAGGGCCACTTCACCCAGAACGTGGCGGGCCACCGCGGGGGCGAGTGGCGGGCCAGGTTCACCGGGACGGGACGTTACGCCGCCAGACACAGCCGCGTCCACGGAGCCTCCCCGAGCTGAGGCGTGTCCGGGGTCCGGATCACCTCGCGGGGCCGAACCAGGCGGCCAGCGTCTCGCCGAGGCTGTCGCGCCCGCCCGCCCAGGCCACGTATCCGTCGGGCCGCACCAGCAGGGCGCCGGTGTCCGTCGCGGCCTGGGCGACCGAAGACCTCGTGGATCCGGAGGCTGACTTCGAGCAGGCTCTGGACACGCTGATCCAGGGCCTGAGGTCGGTGCGGGGGCCGCGGATCGCCAGGTCGTCGGCCCCGGACCCCGGGTGCTCGGGCTCAGGCCAGCGCGTGCACCGCCGCGCCGAACAGGGCGGGCAGCCGCTGGGCCGCGGGGACGATCAGCCGCGCGGACGCCCGGTGCCGGCGGGTCTCCAGCAGGGCCCCGGTGAGCAGCCGGTGGCGCCGTGACAGCCTCAGCCAGGCCGTCTCGTACGACTGCGGGGCGCCGGCCCGCAGGCAGCGCACCAGGGCACGCGCCGACAGCAGTGCCAGCGACACCCCCTCGCCGGTGAGCGCGTCGGTGTATCCCGCCGCGTCGCCGACCAGCAGCACCCGCCCGGCGACCCGGGCGCGCACCCGCTGGCGCAGCGGCCCGGCGCCGCGCACCGGGGTCGCGGCCGGCCCGTCCAGCCGGGCCAGCAGGTCCGGGAAATCCGCCAGGTGCTCCCGGTATCCGCGGCGCCGGGAGCTCAGCACCGCCACGCCGACGAGATCGTCGCCCACCGGGGTGACGTACGCCTCGCCGTCGGCGGCCCAGTGGACCTCGACGAAGTCCGTCCAGGGCGCGACCCTGTAGTGCCGCCGCAGGCCGTAGCGGCGCGGGCGGCGGTCGGGCAGCTCCAGCCCGAGCTGGGCGCGCAGCGGGGAGTGCAGGCCGTCGGCGGCCACCAGCCAGCGGGCCCTCAGCCCCGCCGCCTCCACCCCGTCGCCGTCCTGCCGCACCCCGGCCACCTTGCCGGGGACGGTCCGCACCCCCAGCTCGGCCGCCCGCCGCGACAGCGCGGCGTGCAGCGCGGTGCGCCGCACGCCCAGCCCGTGGCCGTCGCGGAACTCGGCCTGCACCCCGTGACGCCCGTCCAGGTAGCGGATCCCCCGCAGCGGCCGGCCGGCCACCTCCACGCCCAGCGACCGCAGCGCGGCGGCCCCGCTGGGCATCAGTCCCTCGCCGCACGCCTTGTCCACCGGCGCGGGCCGGGGCTCGACGACGACCGCCTCCATCCCGGCCAGCGCCGCGTGGACGGCGGTGGCCAGGCCCGCCGGCCCGCCGCCGGCGACCAGCACGTCGATCACGCCGTGGCCCGTCCGGGCGGCGGCACCGGGGCGAGTGAGGCCAGGGCGGTCTCCTCGCACCGGATCCGCACCACCATCAGCGCGGCGTTCAGCACGGTGAACGTCACCGCGGTGACCCAGGCGCCGTGCACCAGCGGCAGCGCCAGGCCCTCCACGGCCACCGCCACGTAGTTGGGGTGGCGCAGCCAGAGCAGGCGGTAGGGGCCGCGCGTCACCGGCGGCATGCCGGGGACCACGATCACCTGGGTGTTCCAGCGGTGGCCCAGCGCGCCGATGCACCACCAGCGCAGCCCCTGCGCGGCGATCACCAGGGCGAGCATGGGCCAGCCGAGCGCCGGAACCGGGGGCCGGCCGGCCAGGCCCGCCTCCAGCAGGCACCCGGCCAGCAGGCCGGTGTGCAGGGCGACCATCCACGGGTAGTGGCCGCGCCCGGACACCACTCCGCCGCGGGCCAGGCTCCAACGCGTGTTGCGGCGCGCGACGACCAGCTCGGCGAGTCGCTCGGCCGCGACGAGCAGCACGAGCAGCACGTACCAGGACGACAGATGCTCCGACATCGGCCCCTACCAGCGCAGCAGGACGAGTTCGGAACAGAAGCCGGGCCCCATCGCGATCAGCAGTCCCGGCGTGCCCGGCGGTGGCCGCAGCGCGAGGGTGTCGCGCAGGACGTGCAGCACGGAGGAGGACGACAGGTTGCCCACCTCGGCCAGCGAGCGCCAGGTGAGCTCCAGCGCGCCGTCCGGCAGCCCGAGCGTCTCGGCGACCGCCTCCAGGACCTTCGGACCGCCGGGGTGGCACACCCAGGCCGTCACATCCCCCGCCGTCAGGCCGTGGTCGGCGAGGAAGCCGTGCACGTCGTCGGCCAGGTAGGTCCGCACCACGTCCGGGACGCTCGCGTCGAGCACCACCTGGAAGCCGGTGTCGCGGACGTCCCAGCCCATCACGCCCTCGGAGCCGGGATACAGGTGGCCCCGGGTGGCCAGCACCGACGGCCCCCCGGGCTCGGGCCGCCGCTCGCCGCCGCAGGCCACCACCGCCGTCGCCCCGTCGCCGAACAGCGCGCTGGCCACCAGGTTGGCGGGGGAGGCGTCACCGCGCTGCAGGGTCAGGGAGCACAGCTCGACCGACAGCAGCACGGCCACGTGGCCGGGCCAGCCGCGCAGGTAGTCGTGGAGGCGGGAGATCCCGGCGGCCCCCGCCACGCAGCCCAGCCCGAACACCGGCACCCGCTTGACGTCGGGGCGCAGCCCGAGGCGGCCGGCCAGCCTGGCGTCCACGGACGGCGCGGCGATGCCGGTCACCGAGGTGAACATGATCATGTCCACGTCCTCCGGCGCGAACCCGGCCTCCTCCAGCGCGCCGCCGACCGCCTCGGCCCCCAGTTCGACGGCGGACTCGACGAAGACGTCGTTGGCCGCCCCGAAGCCGTCGAGCTTGGGGTACTGGTCGAGGGGGAGCGCCAGATGGCGGAACTCGACCCGTGCGGAGGCGTGCAGGCGCTCCAGCAACCGGCGGTCGGCGTCATCGGGCAGGCACATCCGCGCGAACGCGTCGGTGATCTCGGCCTGGGAGTGGCGGTTGGGTGGGAGCGCGCCGCGCACCGCCGCGATTCGCGTCATTGATGGGATGCCTTCCGACGGCCGACAGCGGACATCCGGATCTTGCCCAACTGCGCGTACGGCATGCCTCGCGGCCCGAGACGCCGGCGCGGCGCCGGAGCCGCCTACGATCGGTCCGTGACGACGAGCGGGCATGCGCGCCGCGACCGCGACCGGCTCCCGGGGCGGCCGCCCGGCCTGGCGGCCGTGCCGGGACTGGCGCGGGCCTGCCATCCGGGGCCCACCGCCGCGGTCACGGTCCTGGTCACCGCGCTGGCCGCGGCGGCCGGGCGGGACGCGGCGGGATGCGGCCTGGTGGCCGCCGCCGTGCTGGCCGGGCAGCTGTCCATCGGCTGGTGCAACGACGCGGTGGACGCCGGACGGGACGTCGCGGCGGGCCGTACCGGCAAACCGGTCGCCGACGGCACGGTGACCGTCCGGGCGGTGTGGACCGCCGCGGCCGCCGCTCTGGCGCTCTGCGTGCCGCTCTCGCTGGCCTCCGGCCTGGCGGCCGGGGCCGTCCACCTCGCCGGTGTCGCCGCCGCCTGGGCCTACGACCTGAGGCTGAAGGCCACCGTGCTGTCGTGGCTGCCGTACGCGGTGGGATTCGGCTCGCTGCCGCCGTTCGTGACCCTCGGGCTGCCGGGCCGGCCGTGGCCGGCGTGGTGGGCGGTCCTCGCCGCGGCGCTCCTGGGCTGCGGCGCGCACCTGGCCAACGTGCTGCCCGACATCCCCGCCGACCTCGCCACCGGGGTCCGCGGCTGGCCGCAGCGGCTCGGCGCGGCCCGGGTCCGCGCCCTGATCCCGGTGCCGCTGCTGCTGGCCACCGGCCTGCTGGTCTTCGGCCCGCCGGGGCCTCCCGGCGCGGGGGGCTGGGCGGCGCTGGTCGGAGCCGGGGCCTTCGCCCTGGGCGGACTGCTGCTCGGAGGGCGATCCCCGAAGGCTCCCTTCGCGGCGGCCGTCGCCGTCGCCGCGGTCGCCGTCGTGCTCCTGCTCGCCCGGGGCACCGGGATCGCCGTGGCCGACGCGAGGGGCGACGGCTCCTACGACCTGGGCGGCGGCAGCAACGACATCCAGGCCGCCGGCCGGCTCGTCCACCGCGACGCCGGCGGCCCTGAAGCTTCAGAAGCATTTTTGCTGGTAAGCAAGGATATGAACCTTTAATTCGGTTGCCAGAACGATGAGGTTCTGGCGTCATGGTCGTCATCGACTGATCGGCCGGAGGGAGGCGATGCGGGGATGACGTACAACGAGGTCCTGGGGGGCCGCGCGCCGATCCGCATGTGGGCCGATCCGGCCGGGGTCGAGCCCGAGGTGATGCGGCAGCTGCGCAACGTGGCGGACCTGCCCTGGGTGCACGGGGTCGCGGTGATGCCCGACGTGCACCACGGGATGGGCGCGACGGTGGGTTCGGTCGTCGCGATGCGCGGCGCGGTCTCCCCGGCGGCGGTGGGCGTGGACATCGGCTGCGGGATGACCGCGGTGAAGACCTCCTTCAAGGCCGCCGGCCTGCCCGACAACCTGGCATACCTGCGCTCGAAGCTGGAGCAGGCGGTCCCGGTCGGGTTCGGCCACCACAAGCGGCCGGTCGATCCGACGAGGCTGCACGGCCTGAAGACCGCCGACTGGGCGGGCTTCTGGAAGGACTTCGACGCCCTGGCCCCGGCCGTGCACGCGCGGCGTGAGCGGGCCGAGGTGCAGATGGGCACGCTCGGCGGCGGCAACCACTTCCTGGAGATCTGCGCCGACGACGAGCA
>NZ_JBSFPS010000217.1:0-17928 GCF_053588315.1 Streptosporangium sp. NPDC003464
CCGGGACCAGGCCGGGCTCACCGACGGGGAGCTGGGCACGGCGCTGCTGTACATCGGTGCCGGGGCGCTGCCGGCGATGCTGCCGGTGCCGTCCGGCGCCGGGCGGGACCTAGCGGCCCTCGAAGACGGGACGCTCCTTGTTGAGGAAGGCGCGGGTGGCCTTCAGGTGGTCGTCGGTCTTGGCGCAGGCGTCCTGGAGGTCGGCCTCCATGGTCAGGGCGTCGGCCAGGGAGCTGCTGGCGGCATACTCCAGGGCGCGCTTGGTGGCCGCGTAGGCGCTCGTCGGGCCCTGCGCCAGCCGTACGGCCAGCGCGCGGGCCGCGGCGGCCAGCTCGTCGGCGGGGACGACCTTGGAGACGACCCCGAGCTCCAGCGCGCGGGCCGCGTCGAAGGGCTCGCCGAGCAGCAGGAGCTCGGCCGCGCGGGCCGGGCCGACCAGGCGCTGCAGTGTCCAGGAGGCGCCGGAGTCGGGGGCCAGGCCGATGGCGGTGAAGGCCATCGCGAACTTCGCCCTGTCGGCGGCGATCCGCAGGTCGCAGGCGAAGGCCAGGGAGGCGCCCGCGCCCGCGGCGACGCCGTTCACCGCCGCGACGACCGGCTTGCCCATCTCGGTGATGGTGCGGATGATCGGGTTGTAGCGCGTGCGCACGGTGTCGTTCAGGCCGCGGCCCGCCTCCAGGTTGGCGGCGTGCTCGTTCAGGTCCTGGCCCGCGCAGAAGGCCCGGCCCGCCCCCGTCAGCACCACCGCCCGCACGCTGTAGGCCTGCGAGGCCATGGTCAGCGCCTCAAGGAGGCCGGCCTTCGCCCGTTCGGTCAGCGAGTTCATCGCCTCCGGCCGGTCGATGGTGATGGTGGCGACGGCGTCGTCGACGGAGTAGAGAACGTCGTTCAACGGAAGGCTCCTTCTACGGATCGGTGAGATGGCGGTCGACGAACGCGGCGGCGCGGGGGAGCAGCCGGGCCGCCTCCTGCTCGAAGTATGCTCTGGCCTTCTCACCGGGCCAGTCAGGCGGCAGGAGGTCGGCGGGGAGCCCGGGGTCGCGGAACAGGAAGTTGCGCCAGCCGTGCAGCAGCCTGCTGCGGGTGGCGAACACCTGGTCGTCGGCGGCGTCGCGGGGCAGCGCGTCGATCAGGTCGACCGCCTGGGCCAGCCACTTCTCGTAGGCCGCGCCGATGCCGTCAAGGTCCCACGTCCGGGCGACCAGCGCCCTGGGGTCGCCGTCGAGCACCGCGTCGAACCGGTCGGCGCGGACGTCCTCGGCGGCCAGGAGCGGGCCGAGCTCGGGGGAGGGGCGCGGGCCTATCCAGGTCGTCTCCGACAGCGGGGCGTATCCGAGAAAGGCGAGGTCGGCCTTGAGCCGGTCGCGCCGGGGCCGCTCGCGCACCGGCTCGACCACGAGCACGTGCCACCGGCCCGTCCAGGTGATCGTCCCAACTCGGTAAATTCTCAACGCCGTCTCGTCGAGACGGCGCACGCACTTGGGGGTGACCTCGTAGCCGGGGCCCTGGGGCAGGCGGGCGGGGACCAGCCAGTCCTGCCGTACCATCCGCGAGACGGCGGTGCGGACGGCGGGAGCGGCGATATCCAGAGGTGCGAGCAGCCGCACGAGGGCGGCTACGGACGCGCGACCGCCCCGGGACCGCAGGTGGTCCCCGTACAGATCGAACAGAGCGGCGCGGGCGTTCACGAGGACAAGTTTGGCCGTCTGAAGGGTCTCGGACAACGGTCTTGATTGCCCGATGAGTCGATGCTGGGGCTGATCGTTCCCATTCCCAGCGCGGAGACGGGATAATAGGACATCACAGAAGACGTGAATGCGTCGGCCACCCTCGGGTCAGTCGGAGATCCGGAGCCCGAAGCAGGAAGGGATACACGCATGGCGGCTATGAAGCCGAGGACCGGTGATGGTCCGCTGGAGGTCGTCAAAGAAGGCAGGGGAATCGTCATGCGGGTCCCTCTGGAGGGTGGCGGCCGGCTCGTCGTCGAACTCTCGGCAGACGAAGCCAGTGCCCTTGGCGAGGAATTGAAGAAGGTCGTCGTCTGATCCCGATCTGAGATTCAAGCGGTGTGGCCGGGTCTTTTCGATCTTGCTTGGAGCGCGCGACAGCCGCTACGGCCCACGCGACCGCGACCGATGAACACGGCCCTGGCCGTCGGACCGCCCAACGGCGGCTCGCGCCAGGGCCGCGGTGTTCTCCCCGGATGATGACTGGAGTTCGCATGCCCATATCGCCCTATTCACTACTGCCTCGCACTCCTTACGGGCAGGGTCTGTCCGCCGGAGCGGTCTCCCGGGAGGGCGGGGGCGCCGAGAGCCCCGCCGCCGAGGACGCCCGGCTGCTCGCGGTCCCCTTCGGGGCCGACCTCGCGCCCGAGGTGGAGCTACCGTTGCCCGCCGCCGCGCTGCTGGCCCACTACGAGGCCAAGGGGGAGGCCGGGGAGATCGTCGACGTCCCCGTCGCCAACGGCGACGCCGTCGGCCGGGTGCTGCTCTACGGGGTGGGGGACGGCTCGGCCGCCGCCCTGCGCAAGGCCGGCGCGGCGGTGGCCAGGCGGGGCAAGGGCAAGGACGCGATCAGGGTCGTGCTGCCGGAGGGGCCGGTGGCCGCGTTCGTGGAGGGCGCGCTGCTGGCCACCTACACCTTCCGGATCGGCGAGGCGAAGTCCACGCCGGTGGCGCTGGTCGAATTCGTCGGCGACGGAGCCGAGGCCGAGATCGCCAGGGGCGAGGTGGTCGCCAGGGCCGTCGCGCTCGCCAGGGACCTGGCCAACATGCCCTCCTCGGTGAAGACCCCCGCCTGGCTCGCCGAACGCGCCCTGGAGCAGGGCGTCACCGCGAAGGTGTGGGACGAGCAGGAGCTGCGCTCCGGCGGGTTCGGCGGCATCGTCGCCGTCGGCCAGGGTTCGGTGAGCCCGCCCCGCCTGATCCAGCTCTCCTACGAGCCCGAGGACGCGACCGGGCACGTGGTCCTGGTCGGCAAGGGCATCACCTACGACACCGGCGGCCTGTCGCTCAAGCCGACCGAGGGCATGAAGTTCATGAAGACCGACATGGCCGGTGGCGCGGTCGTGATCGCGGTCCTGGGCGCGCTGGCCTCCCTCGGTGTGCGGGTCAGGGTCACCGGCCTGATCGCCGCCGCCGAGAACTCCTTCTCCGGCACGGCCCAGCGCCCCTCGGACGTGATCACCCAGTACGGCGGGCGGACCGTCGAGGTGCTCAACACCGACGCCGAGGGCCGCCTGGTGATGGCCGACGCGCTGGCCTACGCCGACGCCGAGCTCGACCCGGACGTCATGGTGGACATCGCCACGCTGACCGGGGCGATCGCCATCGCCCTCGGCAAGGACCTGGGCGCCGTCTTCGCCTCCGACGACGATCTGGCCGCCGAGCTGACCGCGGCGGGCGAGAGCACCGGCGAGCGGCTCTGGCGGATGCCGCTGATCGACGACTACGTCCCCGCCCTCGACTCCAGCGTGGCCGACCTGGCCAACATCGAGGTCGGATCGTCCTACGGCGCGGGCTCCATCACCGCGGCGCTGTTCCTGCGCGAGTTCACCGGCAAGCGGCCGTGGGCGCACCTGGACATCGCCGGGGTCGGCCGCAGCAGCGCGGACGAGGGCGTCTTCAGCAAGGGCGCCACCGGCTACGGCGTGCGCCTGCTGCTGGAGTGGCTCTCTAGTCGGTGAGTTTGACGGCGGCCAGGATGCCGTCGCCGAGGGGGATCATCAGCGGGCGGAGCCGTTCGTCGGCCCGGACCAGCTTGCCCAGCTCCCGCACGGCGACGGTGTCCGGGTCGCGCCGGGCGGGGTCGGCGACCCTGTTGTGCCACAGGGTGCCGTCGAAGACCACGATGCCGCCGGGGCGCAGCAGGCGGACGGCCTCGGCCAGGTAGTCGCCGTACTCATGCTTGGCGGCGTCACAGAAGACCAGGTCGTAGCCGCCGTCGGACAGGCGGGGCAGGACGTCCAGGGCACGGCCGGTGATCAGCCTGATCCGGCCGCCGGAGAAACCCGCCTGGGCGAAGCTCTGCCGGGCCAGGCGCTGGTGCTCCGGCTCCACGTCCACGCTGGTGAGCGTGCCGTCCTGGCGCATGCCACGGAGCAGCCACAGGCCGGACACGCCGCAGCCGGTGCCGATCTCCACGACCGCGCGGGCGTTGACGGCGGTGGCCAGGAAGCAGAGGGCGGCGCCGCCGCCGGGCAGGATCGGGGGCGCTCCCACCTCCGCGCCGCGCTGACGCGCGGTGAGCAGAATCTCGTCCTCCGTGTGGAACTCTTCGGCATAGGCCAGAGTGGCCTCCAACGGACTTGTCGGCGTCTCTGCCATCGGCCTCTCCTCCCGCTTTCTCCGTACACAGTCATATAGGCACTGGGTCGCAGCCTAAGGGAGGCAGGCCCGATCGGGAACTCATGTCACGCCCGGTGCGTTGCACGGTTTAAGCGGCCTTTGCCGGTCCTGAAGGTAGTGAGTGCGCACGAAGGGACGAAACCAGGCACTATGGCGATAGCGGTGGTCCCGGAGAGAGGAGTGCTGGTGGAGGATTCCGACCACCAGACGGATGCTCCCATGTCTGACTGGACGCCTCCCACCTGGGAGGAGGTGGTCAGGAATCACTCGGCACGCGTATACCGGCTGGCCTACCGGCTGACCGGCAACGTGCACGACGCCGAGGACCTCACCCAGGAGGTGTTCGTCCGGGTCTTCAGGTCCCTGTCGAACTACACGCCAGGCACCTTCGAGGGCTGGCTGCACCGCATCACCACCAACCTGTTCCTCGACATGGCGCGGCGCAAGCAGCGCATCAGGTTCGAGGGGCTCGCCGACGACGCGGCCGAGCGGCTGCGCGGGCGCGAGCCGTCCCCCGCCCAGGCGTACGACGACACCCATCTGGAGCCGGACATCCAGGCGGCACTCGACGCGCTCGCGCCCGAGTTCCGCGCGGCCGTTGTCCTGTGTGACATCGAGGGGCTGTCCTACGAGGAGATCGCCGCCACGCTGGGTGTGAAGCTCGGCACGGTCCGCAGCCGCATCCACCGCGGCCGGGCGCAGTTGCGCGAGGCGCTGGAGCACCGCGCGCCCCGCGGCGACCAGTTCCCCCCGACCGCCACCCGCGGGGAGGGATTCGCATGAGAGACCACAGTCATGACGAATGTCACGACGGGCCGCTTGGCAAGGAGTGGGCATGAGTCATCTTGGAGAGCGTGTTTCCGCACTGGTCGACGGTGAGCTCAATCACCATGAGCGCGACCGTGCCCTGTCACATCTGACCTTCTGCGCGGACTGCCGGGCCGAGGTCGAGTCCGTGCGGGCGTTGAAGAGCCGGTTGCGATCTCTGGACGGGCCGGCGATGCCCGCCGACCTGACGATGTCGTTGCTGCGGATGGCCGAGCCCGGCGGCCCGTTACCGCCGCGTGAGCGGCCCTTCCCGACCTCGCGGACGTTCGGCGGCGCGCCGATCCCGAGCATGCACAGCATCGCGCCGCCGGACAACCGGCCCCGGGGCCGCGCCGGAGGTCCCCGCCGGGCGAGGCGGGCGGGCTATGTCGCGGTGGGCGTCGCCTCCGCCGCCGTGGCGATCGGCACGCTGTTCGTCGTGGGCGGCTCCGAGGCCGGCCCGCGCGTCGTGCCGCCGGTCGACATGTTCGCCAACCAGCACCGCAACACCGCGCCCTACGGAGGGTCGGCGACGCCGACCTTCTCGCCCACTCCGTGATCCGGCTGCCCGTCACCGTCGTCCTCGCGGCCGTCATGCTGCTCGGACTGGTGATGGGCGGTCCGGCGCACGCCGTCCAGCCGGACGAGTCCGACAGCGACGACACCGGCCTGCACCTGCTGCGCGAGGCGGCCGTCGCGGGCCGTGCCCGCGGATACTCCGGCACCCAGTACGTCACCGCCTGGGGCCGTTCGGCCGCGGTCTCCTCGGTGCTGGAGGTCCGCAACGTCCCCGGTGAGGGACTGACCGTGCACGCCCAGCCGTCGGGCCTCCTGCAGCGGGTGGACCCCGGCACCCCCGCCGGCGGCATGTCCACCCCCTCCGAGACCATGCTGGAGGTGCTGGCCCGCAACTACCGGGTCGTGGCCGTGGGTGAGGGGCGCGTCTGCGGCCGGCCGGCCCGCCTCGTCCACGCCGTGCGGGCCGACGGCACGGTCGCCGCCCGCTACTGGCTCGACGAGGCCGGGGGGCCGGTGCTGCGCCGGGAGCTCCTCGACGGCCGCGGCAGGGTCGTCCACGCCGGCGCCTTCGTCGACCTGACCCTCGATCCGGCGCGGGAGGTCGCCGCCCCCGCGCTCACCGCCGGGGGGTTCGACCTCGGGCGGACACCCGCCCTGCGCGCCCGGGGCTGGCGTTTCCCCGACCTCCTGCCCGGCCGCCTGGAGCTGTTCGCCGCCCACGACGCCTCTCCTGGATACTTGTATCTGGGATATTCGGATGGCTTGTCAGTCGTGTCGGTCTTCATCCAGCCTGGGGTGCTTGATGAAGAACGGCTCCGCGGGTGGCATGCTCGACAGCGCAACGGGCATACGATCTGGATCCGGGACTCAGCCGAGCAGGAGACGATCTGGGCGAGTGGGGGTCATGTCTACACCGTCTTCGCGGACGCTCCGGCCGACATGGTCGACGCCGCCGTCGCGGCGCTGCCGCACGAGCCCCTGCCCAGCCTGTGGACACGGCTCGGCCGGGGCGCCGACCGTCTCCTGTCCTGGGTCAACCCCTTCGGGTAAGGCGCGCTTTACATCTCTCGTATCCCACTCAGGGGAAGATTGTCGGGGCGTCCCAGTGAGTGGCCTCATGCGAGGCAAGGAATGGTGAATATTCGATGACCGACGAGAGCCGTACCCACGAGGCGCACGGTGCTGAGGGGCGTACGCCGTCGGATTTCACCGACGACAGAGGCCAGGCCCCGGAGCCCTCCCGCCCGGACTTCCTGCCCGCCGGCGAGGCGGCCCCCTCATACGACGGGCAGCCCCGCGACGACGGCTGGAGCCAGTTGGGTGAGCAGCCGGGCCAGGGCAGGTGGGGCCAGGGCGGGCAGCAGGGCGGCACCGGGCTGCCCGGGCCCGACGACCGGGGCGAGCGGCCCGGCCAGGGCGGCTGGGGCGACCCGTCGGGCCGGGTGCGCCCGGACACGGCGGTCTTCGCCGTGCCGGGGAGCCCGCCTCCCCCGCCCTCCCAGGCGTTCGGCATGGGCCCCGGCTGGGCGCCGCCTCCCGGCCCCTTCGCGGGCGTGGCGGTCCCCGCCCGGCGCGGGCCGCGCACCAGCACGCTGGTCGTCCTCGCCGTGGTGATCGCGCTGCTGGCCTCGACGTTGGGCAGCGTCGGCACCTACCTGCTCACCCGGCCCTCCGTCTCGGGCCGCGACCCCTCCTTCACCCTGGGCAAGGCGCCGACCGGCACCAACTCCCGGCCCCCGGACTCGATCGCCGGGGTGGCCGCCAAGGTGCTGCCCAGCGTGGTCTCCCTGGCCGTCGACGGCGGCACCAGCGCGAGCACCGGCTCCGGCTTCCTGATCAAGGGAGGCTACGTGGTGACGAACAACCACGTGGTCGCCGCGGCCGCGCCGGGCGGTGAGATCCAGATCCAGTTCAACAACCGCAAGTCCACCGCCGCCCGCATCATCGGCCGTGACCCCGAATCCGACCTCGCGGTGGTCAAGCCCGAGGAGACCTTCGGCGCCCCGGAGATCAGCCTCGGCAACTCCGACAACGTGGTCGTCGGCGACCCGGTGGTGGCCATCGGCTCCCCGCTGGGCCTGGTCGGCACCGTCACCTCCGGCATCGTCAGCTCGCTCAACCGCCCGGTCCAGGCGGGGGAGGAGAACAGCTCCGACACCACCTGGCTCAGCGCCATCCAGACCGACGCCGCCATCAACCCCGGCAACTCCGGCGGTCCGCTGGTCAACGCCAACGGCGAGGTCATCGGGGTCAACTCGGCGATCGCCACCCTCGGCAGGTCGGCCGGTGGCCAGAGCGGCAGCATCGGCCTCGGCTTCGCCATCCCGGTCAACCACGCGCGCCGCATCGCCGAGGAGCTGGTCACCACCGGCGTCGCCAAGAAGTCGCGCATCGGCATCACCATCGACCAGACCTACCAGGGCGCCGGGGTCCGCATCGACAGCGAGGTCAGGCAGGGCACCCGCCCGATCGAGCCGGACGGCCCCGCCGACAAGGCGGGTCTCAAGCCCGGTGACGTCATCCTGGAAGTCAACGGCACGGTGGTGCAGGACAGCACCGAACTGATCGCGCTGATCCGGAACAAGGCGCCCGGCGAGAAGTTGGCGATCAAGTTCCAGCGCGGTGGCCAGGAGAAGACGGCCACTGTGGTCGTCGGCGCGGCGGCCGCCCAGCCCACGCCCCAGCCCTCCTGACCAGCGACGTGCGGGTGCATGCTAGGGCTTGAGGGCATTAGTCTGGAAGCTCTCCGGGTGTATGCCCGGGGAGCCGCCCTAGCGTTGTCCCGGTAGGAGATCACCGTGTTCGGACTCGGCTGGCCTGAGATCGTGGCGCTGGTGGTCATCGCCCTTCTCGTCTTCGGCCCGGAGAAGCTGCCCCAGGCCGCCGCCCAGGCGGGCAAGACGCTGCGCAACCTCCGGCAGATGGCCAACAACGCCAAGAGCGACCTGCAGGCCGGGCTGGGCCCGGAGTTCGCCGACTTCGACCCGGCCGACCTCAACCCGAAGAACTTCGTCCGCAAGCACCTCACCGGTGACCTGGAGGACGACTGGAACCGCCCCGCGGCCGCCGCGGCGGCCACGGCCCCGGCCTACACCGACTCCTACGCGGCCGAGGCGGCCGGTGAGCTCGGCTACGGCGAGCTCCCGCCGTACGACTCGGAGGCGACCTGACCCCGGCCCTGACGCGGGCTCCGACCCGGACCCCGGGCCGGCCGCGGCCCTGACATGACGAGAGGCGCCCTCCTCCCCGAGGAGGGCGCCTCTCGCTGTCCGCCGTGCGGTCAGCGGCCCCTGGTGGGGGAGATGCCGAGCTGCAGGCCCTTGAGGCTGCCCGACTTCTTGCTCAGACCGGCGGCGATGCGGCCCAGCTCGACGGCCGCCGGGGCGTCGGGGTCGCTGAGCACCAGCGGCTTGCCCTCGTCGCCGCCCTCGCGCAGCCGCATGTCGATCGGCACCTGGCCGAGGAGCGGCACGCGGGCGCCGAGGGTGCGGGTGAGCGCGTCGGCCACGGTCTGGCCGCCGCCCTCGCCGAAGACGGAGATCCGCTCGTCGCAGTGCGGGCAGGGCAGCCAGGACATGTTCTCGATGACGCCGGCGATCTGCTGGTGGGTCTGCACGGCGATCGACCCGGCCCGCTCGGCCACCTCGGCGGCGGCCTGCTGCGGGGTGGTCACCACGAGGATCTCGGCCGACGGCATCCGCTGCGCGACCGAGATCGCGATGTCGCCGGTGCCCGGGGGCAGGTCCATCAGCAGGACGTCGAGGTCACCCCAGTAGACGTCGGCCAGGAACTGGTGCAGCGCCCGGTCCAGCATCGGGCCGCGCCACACGACCGGGGTGTTGCCCTCCGGCTTGAACATGCCGACCGAGATCACCTTGATGTCATGCGCCACCGGCGGCATGATCATGTCCTCGACCTTGGTGGGGCGCTCGGAGACGCCGAGCATGCGGGGGATGCTGTGGCCGTAGATGTCGGCGTCCACGACGCCGACCTTGAGGCCGTTGGCGGCCATCGAGGCGGCCAGGTTGACGGTGACGGAGGACTTGCCGACGCCGCCCTTGCCTGAGGCGACCGCGAAGACACGGGTCAGCGAGCCCGCCTGGGCGAAGGGGATCTCCTTCTCGGGTCCCCTGTTGCCGCGCAGCTTGGTCTGCAGCGCCTTGCGCTGCTCGGTGCTCATCACGTCCATCTCGACCTGGACGCCGCTCACACCGTCGATCTTGGAGACCGCGGAGGTGACGTCACGGGTGATGGTGTCCTTCATGGGACAGCCCGACACGGTGAGGAAGATCCCGACGCGCACCATCCCGTCGGGGGAGATGTCGACGCTCTTGACCATGTCGATTTCGGTGATCGGCCGACGGATCTCAGGGTCGTTGACGGTCGCGAGAGCGGCCATCACCAGTTCCGGGGTAGGTGCCATCGAAATGTCGGCAACAGACCGCCACCCTGAGGCGACGGGAGGATGCCGTCCCTCCTTGTCTATTTGTCGTCCAGACGTTCTTGGGCAGGGCTCATACGTCACGACGCCCATGTGGCCTAGCGAGAGGCCGCTCCCGGGACGGGAGCGGACAAGTCACAGACCCATGGTATGAACCCGGCGGCCCGGAGAGGAATTCCGGCATCCGGCTGTGACATCTGATCCGGACAATTCGCTGTGTAGATGCGCGTGCAACGTTCTAAGGTTACTCCGTGACCCTGACGGCAGGCGAGTCAAGAGAGATCCTCAGCTCCGGGGAGCTCGCGCTGTGGCGCATGCTCCAGCGGGCCCAGGTGCGCATCACCCGGGTCCTGGAGGCCGACCTCCTGGTCGAGCACGACCTGGCACTGGCCTCCTACGACGTGCTCGCGCACCTGGCGGAGTCGCCCGGGCGGCGGCTGCGGATGAACGACCTGGCCGACCGGGTGCTCCTGTCGCGCAGCGGCCTGACCCGGCTCATCGACCGCCTCCAGCGTGACGGCCTGGTCGAGCGCGAGGCCTGCGCCAGCGACGCGCGGGGCCTGTTCGCGGTCCTCACCGACGGCGGCGCCGTACGGCTGGCCGAGGCCACCCCCACCTACCTGCGCGGCATCCGCGCCCAGTTCCTGGACGTCCTCGACGCCGGGGAGCTGCATCAGTGCGCGGCGATGCTGAACAAGCTCTTCCCCGGCCCCGAGCCCGTCTAGCGGGCCTCCCTGGAGTGGGGGGCGGCCGCGGGCGCGTACGGCTCCTGGAGCTCCTCCTGCAGGCGCTGCAGCTCCGAGCGGATGTAGTCGCGGGTGGCCACCTCGCCGAGAGCGATGCGCAGCGCCGCGATCTCCCGGGTCAGATACTCCACGTCGGCCTGGTTCCGCTCGGCCGCGCTGCGGTCGAGCTCGTTCTGGATCCGGTCCCGGTCGTCCTGCCGGTTCTGGGCGAGCAGGATCAGCGGCGCCGCGTAGGACGCCTGGAGCGAGAGCATCAGCGTGAGGAAGATGAACGGATAGGGGTCGAAGCGCCACTCCTGCGGGGCGAAGACATTCCACAGGACCCATACCGCCACGAAGACGGTCATGTAGACCAGGAACCTGGCAGTGCCGAGGAACCGGGCTATCTGCTCCGACAGCCGGCCGAAGGCCTCCGGGTCGTAGTGCGGGCGCAGGCGCAGGCCCTGCTGCCTGGGCTGGTCCAGCCGATCAACCACGGTCCGCCTCCGCCCCGTGGTCCTGTTCCCGCCAGTCGTCGGGGAGCAGGTGGTCGAGCACGTCGTCCACGGTGACGGCGCCGACCAGGCGGCCGACCTCGTCCACCACGGGCACCGCCATCAGGTTGTAGGTGGCCAGGTAGGAGGTCACCTGGTTCAGGGTGAACTCGGGCCTGATCGGATCGATGGAGGTGTCCATGACGCCGCCGAGCATGACGGACGGGGGCTCGCGCAGCAGCCGCTGGAAGTGGGCCAGGCCGAGGTAGCGGCCGGTGGGGGTCTCGATGGGCTGGCGGGTCACGTAGACCTGCGCGGCCACCGTCGGGGTGACCTCCCGCTGGCGGATGTGGGCCAGGGCCTCGGCGACCGTGGCGTTCGGGGGGAGCACCACGGGCTCGCTCGTCATGATGCCGCCCGCGGTGTCCTCCGGGTAGATCAGCAGCCGCCGCACCGACGCGGCCTCCTCCGGCTCCATCAGCGCCATGAGCGTCTCGGCCTGCTCGGGCGGGAGGTCCTGCAGCAGGTCGGCCGCGTCGTCGGGGTTCATCTCCTCCAGCACGTCGGCGGCCCGCTCCGGCGACAGCCGGCTCATGATGCCGATCTGGTCGCGTTCGGGGAGCTCTTCGAGCACGTCGGCCAGCCGTACGTCGTCGAGGGCCGCGGCCACCTCGACGCGCCGCTTGTCCGGCAGCTCGTGCAGGGCGCTGGCCAGGTCGGCCGCGCGCATCGTCTCGAAGGCGAACAGCAGGTTGGCCGCGCCCTGGTCCTTCTGGACCGCGCCGAAGCCCCTGACCTCGGACCACTCCACGATCTTGGTGGGGCCGCGCCGCCGCAGCCCCAGGCCCGAGCCGCCCTTGACCACCGCCACCTTGGTGATCACCCACTCGGCGCGCCGGGTCTCCTCCATGGCCAGGTCGAGGACCGTCATCCGCTCGCCCTCGACCTCCACCTCAAGGTCGAGGATCTCGCTGATGGCCAGCGTCTCGGTCGCCCGCTGCTCGAACCGGCGCACGTTGATCCGGCCGCTGAAGACGACGGACCCGGCCTCGATGCCCCGCACCCGGGTGATGGGCAGGAAGACCCGCCGCCGGGTCTGCACCTCGACGACCAGCCCGTGCACGCGTGGCGGCGCGGTGCCGGCGATGGACACCACCACGTCCCGCACCCGCCCGATCTGGTCACCGGCCGGGTCGAAGACCGGGGTGCCGGCGAGCCGTGCGATGAAGATCTTCACATTTGAAGCGTAGGCCGCATCCCGGATCCGCCGGTTCAAGGCACGCTCACATTTCGGACGCCCACTTGCCCCGATCCAGCCTGTCATGACAGCATCAAAAGCTATATACGGTAATTACGTAGGTGGTGTTCTATGAGGCGTGCCGGCCTGTTGGTCGCGTTTGCGTCGTCCTGGTGTTTCGCCTTCTCCGGACCGATGGCCAAATATCTGGGGGCCGCCGGGCTGGCGCCGCTGGAGGCCGTCTGGGTGCGGATGGCCGGCGCCGGGCTGCTGCTCGTCGGCGTCCTCGCGGTCACCAGGCCCCACGCGCTGCGCATCCCGCGCTCGCGGCTGCTGTTCTTCCTGGCCTACGCGGTGGTCGCGGTGGCCGGGGTGCAGGCGCTGTACTTCGCGGCGATCACCCGGCTGCCGGTGGGCGTCACCCTGCTGATCGAGTTCACCTCGCCGGTGCTGGTCGTGCTCTGGGTGCGGTTCGTCCGGCGGGTACGGCTGCCGCGCGCGGCCTTCGTCGGCGCCGTGGTCGCGGTGATCGGGCTCGGCATCGTGGTCGAGGCGTGGTCCGGCCTCGCCCTGGACCCGGTGGGCCTGCTGCTGGCCATCGGCGCGGCGGCGTGCTGCGCCGGATACTTCCTGCTCAGTGACGGCTTCGGCGACGACGTCGACCCGCTCGGCCTGATCGCCTGGGGCCTGGTGGGCGCGGCCGCGGTGCTTGCCCCGATCTCCCAGCCGTGGAACATCCCGTGGGAGGCGTTCACCCGGAGCGCGGCTCCCGCGGGTGGCTACGCGCTGCCGGCGCTGGCGGCCGTGGCCTGGATGATCGTGGTCGCCACCGTCCTGGCCTACATCCTCGGCGTCACCGCGGTCCGCCGGCTGTCGGCCGCGATCGGCTCCACGGTGGCCTCCCTGGAGGTCATCGCCGGAGCGGTGATCGCCTGGATCCTGGTGGGGGAGGCCCTCGGTCCCTTCCAGATCGCCGGCGGCCTCATCGTCCTGTCCGGCGCCTACCTGGCCCAGCGGGCCACGGCCGACCTGCCGTCGACCCCGGTGGAGATCAGAGATCCGGTCCACGCGGCGTGAGCCGTACGACCTGTGAGCGGGCGGCCCAGCGCTCGGTCAGGCCCGCGCCGTCGACGGCGTTGAGCCGCTCCTTGGCGAGCGCGGCCACCGCCTCGGCGGCCTCCGCCTGGTCCACCACCTCGACGGAGGCGTCGAAGACGACCAGCCGTCCGCCGTTGTCCTTGCTCCGGAGCGTCACCTGGACCTGGCCCGACCCGGCCAGGCCGGGCAGCGACTGCTCGCCGCCGCCGGTGACCACGTAGATCGCGCCGTCGTGCCAGGCGTGCCAGGCCAGCCGGGGCCGGTCCAGGGCGAGCCACAGGACACCCGACTTCTTGGCCCCTTCTTCGATCACACCCATGAGACGAATGTACGGCCTGCCCCTCCCGAGCCGGAGGGGCAGGCCGTGCACGGTCACCGGATCAGCGGCCGGAGAGCTTCCACGCCGCCGGCAGCAGGCCGGCCGCGATGGCGATCTTGAGGGCGTCGCCGGCCAGGAAGGGGATCACGCCCGCGGCGAGCGCCTTGCCCAGACCCAGCCCGGTGACGGCCATGAGGACAGGCAGGCCGAAGGCGTAGATCGTCAGGTTGCCGAGGACCATCGTGCCGACCGTGCGCGCGACGGTGCGGTCACCGCCGCGCTCGGCCAGCTTGCCGACGATGGCGGCGGCGGCGATGAAGCCGATGACATAGCCGAAGGTGGCACCGCCGAAGCCCGAGGTGCCACCCTGGAACCACGGGACGCCCGCGATGCCGACGAGCGTGTAGAGGACCATGCTCAGCACCGCGCGGTTCATCCCGAGGGCCGCGCCGACCAGCACGACCGCGAACGTCTGACCGGTGACCGGGACGGGCCACATGGGGAAGGTGAGCTGCGCGGCCAGGCCCGTCAGGGCGGCGCCGCCGAGCACGAGCGCGATGTCGCGGACGCGGGAACCCGGGATGAGGTCGGACAGTACGGCGGGCCGGGCCACCGAAGAAGCGTTTGCCATCGTGAATGTCTCCCTTACCGATGCTTGATACCTATTGTTCGGATACCTCAGACAAGAGTCGTACGAGATCGGCGCCAAGAACAGAGCAGGGTCTTTGTATGAGGACCATAGAGCGGCCCGGCCTGCCGCTCGGGGCGGGGTGGCCGCTAGCGTGTGCCCATGCGCTCGCGACGTTCGTGCCTGGCGGTGCCCGGCAGCAACCCTCGCTTCCTGGAGAAGGCCCAGGGCCTGCCCGCCGACGAGGTCTTCCTCGACCTGGAGGACTCCGTCGCCCCGCTCGCCAAGGAGGGGGCGCGCAAGAACATCGTGGCCGCCCTGCGTGAGGGCGACTGGTCGGGCAAGACGAGGGTCGTGCGGGTCAACGACCTGGGCACGCAGTGGACCTACCGGGACGTCATCGAGGTCGTGGAGGGCGCGGGGGAGTTCCTCGACTGCCTCATGCTGCCCAAGGTGGAGGACCCGGCCCAGGTGCTCTGGCTCGACACGCTGCTGACCCAGATCGAGAAGGCCAACGGGCTGGAGGTCGGCCGGATCGGCGTCGAGGTCCAGATCGAGAACGCCCGGGGCCTGGTCAACGTGGACGCCATCGCCGGCTCGTCCCGGCGCCTGGAGACGCTGGTCTTCGGCCCCGCCGACTTCATGGCCTCGATCAACATGCGGACCCTGGTGGTCGGCGAGCAGCCGCCCGGCTACACCGAGGGGGACGCCTACCACTACATCCTGATGCGCATCCTGATGGCCGCCCGCACGCACGACCTGCAGGCCATCGACGGCCCATATCTGGCGATCAAGGACCTGGACGGCTACCGCCGGGTGGCCGGACGGGCCGCGGCGCTCGGCTTCGACGGCAAGTGGGTGCTCCACCCGACCCAGGTCGAGGCCGCCAACGAGGTGTTCTCGCCCTCCCAGGACGACTACGACCGCGCCGAGCTGATCCTCGACGCGTACGAGTACTACACGACGGTCGAAAAGCGCGGCGCGGTCATGCTCGGCGACGAGATGATCGACGAGGCGTCCAGGAAGATGGCGCTGGTGGTGGCGGCCAAGGGCCGGGCCGCGGGCCTCGGGCGCACCACCGCCTTCACCCCGCCTGCGGCGTGACCCCGATCGTGGTGAAGAACCACAGCGACGCCTACAGCGTGACCCCGATCGTGGTGAAGAACCACAGCGACGAGGTCAGCCAGAGCCCGGTCAGGGCGGTGAACGCCAGCCCGCCGAGCACCGGCAGGGCCCAGCCGGGCAGCCCGCGCCTGGGCAGTGCCACCATCTTCGCGGCGAACACGCCGTAGAAGAAGCAGCCCAGCAGCGAGTGGGCCATCACCCGGGGCGTGTCGAACTGCGCGCCCAGCGCGTACAGGCAGTGGAAGGCCACCGGGACCGTCAGCAGGAACGCCGCCCGGCCCGACCAGCGGTGCAGGGGGCCGATCCACGGCGCGTCCAGCTTGATCCGGCCCCACATGACCAGGGCGGACAACAGCTGGACCAGCGCCAGCAGGAAGGCGCCGGTGGTGAGCCAGGACTTCATCGCCAGCGGCCCGGAGAACCCGGCGGGGCCGACCGCGTAGCCGGTGGCGAGATGGACGCGGCCGTAGATGCCCAGCCCGACCGCGATCAGGCCGCCGACGGCGAGCGGCGCGAGCAGCAGGGCGAGGCTCCGCCCGCGCGGGACCTGCGAGACCTGTGTGTCATTCATCAGAACTCTCCAATGAACTCGTCGACGTCCTTGGGGTCGACCTCCTGGCCGTTGACGGTCGCGTTCTCGCCGGGCTCCGGGATCGCCACGTCGGCCGGGCTGCCGTCGACGAGGGTCAGCCCGACCCGGCTGCCGTCGTCCAGGTAGATCCAGCCGGCCCGCACCTTCGCGCCGCGGACGATCGCGCTCGCCCGGTAGAGCCCGGAGGGCTTCTTCACGGTGGGCGCGCCGAAGTCCCACCGCCTGCCGCCGAACCTCAGCTCCCCGGCCGCCCCGCCGCCGCCGAGCCGGGCGACGACGGAGGCGCCGCCCCGCCCGGACAGGGTGACCCGGCCGTCGGCGGCCCGGCCCTTGAGCCAGGACTCGATCCTGCCGTCGCAGAAGTAGGCGATCGCCCTGCCGTCGCGGACGGAGATGGCGATGAGCCCGCCGTTGCCCTTGACCCGCCCGGCGTAGTCGGCCTTGGCCGGGGTGGGCCTGGCGGTCTCGGTGGCCCCGGAGGCCCGGGTGGCCTCGGGGGTGGCCGGCGCCGGCGAGGCGGCCGCAGCGTTGGCGGAGGCGTCCCGCGCGCCCGCGTCCTGCGCCGCCGGTGTGGTGATGACGCTGAGCGCGCCGAGTGCGACGGCTGTCGCCGCTCCGGCCGCCAGCGTGTGGACGGGCCCCAGCCGTTTCATCGTCTGCTCCCTGGGGTGGTGGTTTCCTGTCCTCAGGTGTACGCCTGCCGGACGCCGGCGTCTGTGAACTAATCCGCACAAGGACGGGGCCGGCGGGAGCCCGGCATGGTGCGCCGCCGCGGAGAGCGATCTCCGGATTACTGGACAAACAGTGATAATTCCGGCGCTGCGCCGATAAATCTGACTAGAGAGGTCTCGTCAGCGCGGCTCCGACGTGTTGCTCTGGACTGTGTACGGCAGGCCCCGGTCCCCCGGCCGGGGCAGGTGATCGTTCCGGTGGAACAGGGTAGGAGTAGGGTCGCGTGCGATTCGCCGCTCCCATAGGGGGTTGCGGTGGAGTGTCACGGTGACGGCTGGAACGGTCCGGGGTGACGGCCCCGGGCGCAGAAGGGCTCCCTACAGGAGGTGCTGAGCGTGGCCCCGGGCCCCCACGACCCGCGCCCGCGAGAGTGGCCGGCGCACGACGACGGCGCCCACGGTGACGCGACACCCGAAAGCAGGCCCCAGGAGTCCCAGGAGTCACCGCCGACGATCCAGCACTCCCCGCCCGGGCCCTCCGACGACACCCCCAGGGGCATCCCGCTGGCCTCCCCCTGGATGCTCCCGCCGTTCGCCTCGCCCACCCCGGACGACAGCGAGCCCCTCCAGGCCCGTCCGGAAGGCCTGGGCGGCGAGCGCCGCCGCCCCCACACCCAGCCCTACGCCGCGCCCCCGGCCGACCCTCCCGCCGGCCCCTCCAACGCTGCTCCCCGTCCTTCAGCCGGTCCCTCCAACGGTCCTCCCGGTCCTTCCGGTCCTTCCGCCCGCCCCTCCAACGGTCCTCCCCCCGACCCCTCCGGCGCGGGGCCTCCAGTGGCAGGTCTCAAGCCGGTGCAACAACGGCTCCTGCGTGGAAATCGCCCGGCTTCCCGACGGGGGCGTGGGCATGCGCGACAGCAAGA
>NZ_JBSFPS010000218.1:0-17771 GCF_053588315.1 Streptosporangium sp. NPDC003464
CGTCGCCTCGATGCCGGCGGCCTCGTTGTAGGCCGGAACGATCACCCAGAGGTCCATCACATCTCCGCCAGCATCACGCCCGTGCTGATCCCGCCGCCCAGGCCGAGCAGCGCGACCCGGTCACCCGGCTCCCACCCGCCCAGCGCGAGCTGGAGCGGCAGCGTGGTCGAGGCGCAGTTGCCGTGCTCGGGCAGGCTGATCACGAGCTTCTCCTCGGGGATGTCCAGCACCTGCGCGAGGAAGCGCAGGTAGGGCAGCGCCACCTGGTGCACCGCCACGACGGCGAAGTCGTCCCAGCTCAGGCCGGTGCTCTTGAGCGCGTTGTGGAAGATGTCCGGGCCGGTCAGCTCGAACGCCTCCTTCAGCCGCCGCCCGTCACCCCGGAAGTAGGAGTATTCGGGGTCGCGCGGATGCGCCGATCCGCCCCCCGGCAGGGTGCCGATCGCCCACGCCGTGGAGTCGGCCGAGAAGTCGCGGTAGAAAATGCCACGTTCCAAATCCGAGGTGACCAGCACCGCGGCGCCGGTGTCGGACAGCGTGTATCCGGCGAAGGAGTCCACGAACTGCGCCCGGTCCCTGACCCGCCACCGGATCGCCCGCGAGGGGACCTCACCCGAGCAGACCAGCACCTTGCGGTGCGCGCCGGACAGGATCAGCGCCTCGGCCACCTGGATCCCGTTGAGCATGCTGTTGCAGGCGTTCTTGACGTCGAACACCGGGCAGGACAGGCCGAGCTTGGCCGCCGTGATGTGCGCGGTCGCGGGCTCGACCATGTCCTGCGAGGCGGATGCGAAGATCAGCAGGTCGGCGTCGGAGTGATCGAGCTTGCGGGCGGCCTCCGCCGCCAGGTCGGACGCCTGCTGGTCGTCGCGGGCGACGTGCCGTGACCGGATTCCCGTCAGCCGCTCGACGACGCCTCGGTAGGGCACGTATCCCTCGATCCGCTGCTCCACCTCCGCGCTGGTCAGCGTCCGTTCCGGCAGATACGTCGCGACGCCCGTGATCCGGGCTCTCATCGCTCCCCCTATGAAACGTCAAATCTCCTTATGTCCGCGCAATGTATCGAAAAGAATGACAATTGTCCTGGTCATGACGGGGGGATGAGGCCGATGCGCATCAGGGCGTCGACGTAGCCGCGCAGCTCGGCGGGGTCGTCGAGGTCGGCCGTCAGGCTGGGGGTGGTGATGAGGGAGAGGATGAGCCGCACCCCCCATTCGATCACCGTGTCGATCCGCACGTCGGCGGCCCCCGCGCGGGCGAAGGCCCGGCCGAGCGGGGGCGCCACCGCGTCGACGGCCAGGCGCAGCAGCGGGCCGGCGTTGACCGTGAACCGGGGGAGCACCACCTCCGGCTGTTCCAGGAGCATCTTGCGCAGCAGGGCGTGGCGCCGGGCGTAGGTGACGCTGAAGGCCACTATCTCGGCGAGCTGCTCCCTGATCGGGCCGGGCCGTTCGAGCAGCGGCCGGGCGATGTCGAGGAAGCGGCCGACCTCCCGGTGCAGGAGCGCGTCCAGGATGGCCTGCTGGTCCCCCACGTGCTTGTAGACCGTGGGCCGCGAGACCGCGGCCCGCTCGGCGATGAGCCGGTGGATCCGGGCGCTCAGCCCGATCTCCAGGAAGCACTCCTCGGCCGCGTCGAGGATCCGCCCCCGGATGTCCTCTTCACTCATCGGGTGCTGCTCCTGTCGCGGTCACGGGGGTTGTGGCGATCGTACCCGGGGCGGGTCTGTGAGATCGGACACACCTTTACGGATGATTGTGAAATGTAAACGGAAGGTGTTGACCGACCGCCATCCGAGATTTACGTTTCATGAGAAAACGTAAATCGCCGGTTGGGAGACTCCCCGTGACGATCGCGCCCCCGGACCGCGAGCAGACCGCCGAGCGGCTGCTGCGCACCTCGGCCAAGCACTCCCACGACCCGCTGACCGAGATCGACTGGGAGGCCCCGCTCGCCGAGGGGCGCCCCTTCGCCCCGCCCCACCGCGCCTCCCTGTACGGCACGGCGCTGTGGGAGGAACTCGACGAGGAGCGGCGGACCGAACTGACCAGACACGAGACGGCCAGTGTCGCGAGCGTCGGCATCTGGTTCGAGTGCCTGCTCATCCGCGTGCTCGTGCGGCACATCTACGACCAGGACCCCACGACCAAACACGTCCAGTACGCCCTCACCGAGATCGGCGACGAGACCCGCCATTCCGTGATGTTCGCCCGGATGATCGACAAGTTCGGCTGCCCGGCCTACGGCCCCGACCGCGTCGCCCGCCTGCTGGGCCGGTCGGTGGTGCTGGTGCTGCGGCAGATCTCCGGGCTGGCCGGGACCCTGTTCGTGGAGGAGATCCTCGACGCCCTGCAGCGCGAGGCCATGGCCGACGAGTCGCTGCAGCCGCTGGTCCGTCAGGTCTCCCGGATCCACGTGGTGGAGGAGGCCCGGCACATCCGCTACGCCAAGCAGGAGCTCGCCCGCCAGTGGACGGCCGCCGGGCCGCTCGCCCGCGCCTACCACCGGCTGGTCCTCGGCGGCGCCGTCTACCTCGCGACGACCCGCCTGGTCCACCCCGGCGCCTACGCCGCCGTCGGGCTCGACCCGCGGCGGGCCCGAAGGGTCGCCGCCCGCAACCCGCACTACCGGCGGACCCTCGCGTGGGCGGCGGGCAAGGTGGTGGCCGAACTCGGCGGCCTCGGGATGATCAAAGGGCCCGGCAGGCTCCTGTGGCGCCGGGCCGGACTCCTGCCCGCCCGGTCCGCGAGGCCCGACGGGAGCGCGGTCGCGGGCTGACGGCGGGGTCGGGGCGCGGTCGCGGGTTGGCGGTGTGCGCGGCAGGGCGGCGCGCCGGTCCGGGCTGACCTGCGGAGACGGAGGGCCCTGGCATGGGGTGATCGCCGCTGGGTAGCCGGTGGCGCCATGAGCGACGTTCGGACGGGGACGGTGACCACGAAGGTCCCCGCGCGGTTGGACCGGCTGCCATGGTCACGGTGGCACTGGATGATCATCATCGGGCTCGGGACCGTGTGGATCCTCGACGGTCTCGAAGTGACGATCATCGGGAACCTCTCGGCCCAGCTGGCCAAGGACGGCAGCGGCCTGGAGATCACCCAGACCCAGGTGGCCGGTACGGCGGCGGCCCTCTACGTGGCCGGGGCGTGTCTCGGGGCGTTGTTCTTCGGCTGGCTCACCGACAGGTTCGGCCGCAAGAAGCTGTTCATCATCACGATGATCGTCTACCTGATCGCCACCGCGGCGACCGCGCTGTCGTTCTCCGCGTGGTGGTTCTTCCTGTTCCGGTTCCTGACCGGGTTCGGCATCGGCGGGGAGTACGCCGCGATCAACTCCGCCATCGACGAGCTGATCCCCAGCCGCCATCGCGGCCGGATCGACATCATCATCAACGGCAGCTACTGGCTCGGCGCCGCCGGCGGCGCGCTGCTGACCGTCCCGCTGCTGGACAACTTCGCGGTGAACGTGGGCTGGCGCATCGCGTTCGGCCTGGGCGTGGTCCTCGGCCTGGGCATCCTCATCGTCCGGCGGCACGTGCCCGAGAGCCCGCGCTGGCTGTTCATCCACGGCCGGGACCGGGAGGCCGAGGAGCTGGTCGACGGCATCGAGGAGCAGATCCAGCGGGACAAGGGCGTCCGGCTGGAGGAGCCCTCGCAGGCCATGACCATCCACCAGCGCAGGTCGATCGGCTTCGGCCGGATCGCGCACACCATGGTCGCCCGCTACCCCAAGCGCACGATCCTCGGCTTCTCGCTCTTCGTCGGTCAGGCGTTCCTGTACAACGCCATCACCTTCGGGTACGCCCAGATCCTGTCGACCTTCTTCAAGATCGACACCAGCACGGGCTACTTCTTCGCCGTCATCGCCGTGGGCAACTTCCTCGGACCGCTGCTGCTCGGGCCGCTGTTCGACACCGTCGGCCGGGTCCCCATGATCTCCGGCACCTACATCGGATCCGGGGTGCTGCTGCTCGGCACGGCCTGGCTGTTCGCCCAGGGCGCGCTGAGCGCGGTCACGCTGACCGCCTGCTGGTGCGTCGTGCTCTTCTTCGCCTCGGCCGGGGCGAGCGCGGCCTACCTGACGGTCAGCGAGATCTTCCCGATGGAGACCCGGGCCATGGCCATCGCGTTCTTCTACGCGATCGGCACCTTCGTCGGCGGCGTCGCCGGCCCGCTCGTCTTCGCCAACCTGGTCGAGAGCGGCCGGCCGGGCGACACCGCGCTGGCCTTCTGCATCGGCGCGGCCCTCATGATCGTGGCCGGGCTGGTGGAGGTGTTCCTCGGGGTCAAGGCCGAACGCAAGAGCCTGGAGGACATCGCCGAGCCGCTGAGCGCCGCGCCGGCCTGAGGGGGGCTCCGCGCCGGCCTGAGAGGGCCTCTGCGGCGGGCCCCGGGCGGGGCCCGGCCGGCGCGGTGGCGCGGTTCAGCGGCGCGGTGCGGTGGCGCGGTGGCGCGGTTTATCTGGTACGCCCGCAGGACAGATAGCTTGATACGATAGTCATTATCATTTGAGCACCTGTTCAGGAGTTTGTCCCATGGATGTCCTCACCGGTCTGGACGCATGCACCACCATGGAACCGGATGAGGACAGAGTGGCGGCCACCCGCGACCGGCTCGTCACCCCAGAGGAGGCGACCCAGCTCGCCGAGCTGTTCCGGCTGCTGGGCGACCCGACCCGGGCCCAGCTGCTGTACGCCCTGCTCGAAGCCGGTGAGCTGTGCGTCTGCGACCTCACCGAGACGGTCGAGGTCAGCGACACCGCCGTGTCGCACGCGCTCAGGCTGCTGCGGACCGCGGGCATCGTGGCCAGCCGCCGGGCCGGACGGATGATCTACTACCGTCTCGCCGACGTCCACGTGCGGATGCTCCTCGACCTCAGCCGCGAGCACCTCCGCCACGGCTGACCCGCCCGACCACGCCCGCCCTGGTCACGCCCGCCCGGCCGTACTCGCCGGGCCACGCCCGCCCGGTCACGGTGGGCGGGCCTTACCCGTCCGGCGGCCGGGCGCGGTTCAGACCTCGGCCATCTCCAGGCCGGGCTCGACCGGCCGGAACGTGCGGCGGTAGGCCATCGGCGAGACGCCGACGGCTGCCTGCAGATGCTGCCGGAGGGAGGTGGCCGTGCCGAAGCCGGCCCGCTCGGCGACGCCGTCCACCGGTAGGTCACTGGTCTCCAGCAGGCGGCGGGCCAGCTCCAGCCGCTGCACGACGAGCCACTGGCCCGGGCTGATCCCCATCTCGTCGCGGAAGCGCCGGGTGAAGGTGCGCCGGCTCATCCGGGCGTGGGCGGCCAGCTCGGCGAGGGGGAGCGGCAGGTGCAGGCGCTCCAGCGCCCAGGTCCTGGTCGCGGCGGTGGTGGCCGTGGACTGTCCGGGCATCGGACGCTCGATGAACTGGGCCTGGCCGCCGTCGCGCCACGGCGGGACGACGCATCGGCGGGCCACCCGGTTGGCCACCTCGCTGCCGTGGTCACGTCGGACGATGTGCAGGCAGAGATCGACCCCTGCGGCCACGCCGGCCGAGGTCAGCACGTCCCCGTCGTCCACGAACAGCACGTTGGGGTCGACGTCGACCTGGGGGAACAGCTTCTGGAAATGCTCGGCGCTGCTCCAGTGGGTGGTCGCCCGGCGGCCGTCGAGCAGCCCGGCCGCCGCGAGGACGTAGGCGGCGGTGCAGATCGAGACCAGGCGGGCACCCGGCCGGATGCGGCCGAGCGCCTCGGCCAGCGGCTCGGGGAGCCGTCCCTCGTCGGCTATCGGGCCGAGCGCGTGGGTGGCCGGGATCACCACGGTGTCCGCGGTGGCCAGCGCCTCGGCTCCGTGCCCCACCGAGATCGAGAAGTCGGAGTCGGTGCGGACCGGGCCGCCGTCGACGGTGCAGGTGATCACCTCGTAGAGCGGCTCCCCGTCCGGCCCCTTGGCCACGCCGAAGATCCGAGCCGGGATGCCCAGCTCGAAAGGGATGACACCGTCAAGAGCGAACACGACGACGCTTTGCATGGCTTGATTCTTTCACATGATGAATTCGGGCCAGATCCGCCAGGGGGAATGTCGGGATTGATTCTTTGCGATATCCGCCAAGGCTTTCCTGTAGAGCCGGGGTATTCATCGCCATGTGATCAAATATCTGGCGGGAGCGGTGATCGTGGCTGTGGGGGTGATAGGGCTCCCGGCCCCGGTGTCGGCCAAGGACCGGACCCTGCACCCCGGCGACTACACCAAGGCCGTGGAGCGGCTGCAACGACGGCTGCAGGAGCTGAAGTTCTTCCCGGGCCTTCGGGACGGCTACTACGGCGCGGAGACCCAGGTCGCGGTCTGGGCGTTCCAGAAGTCGCAGGGGCTGAAGGCCAAGGACGAGGTCGGACCGGAGACCTGGCAGGCGCTGGCCCACCCGCACCGGCCGGTGCCGCTCGTCCCCACGGGACAGCCCCGGCGGGTCGAGATCGACCTGCGCCGCCAGCTCCTCACCGTCTACCGCCATGACCACCCGATCATCACCTCCCACGTCTCGACGGGCAGCGGCACGTACTTCTGCCAGTACGGCAACAGCTCCAGCACGCCCACCCCGGCGGGGGACTTCCACATCGTGGAACGTGAGCGGTACCGGAGCGCGGATCCGCTGGTGACGACGTACGAGACGCTCTCCTTCGAGAGGGGACCCGCCGGCGACTTCATGAGCGCCGTCACGGGCGGCGTCGCCAGCGGTTTCACGGACGCGGCCGGCCACGGCGCCGGAGCGGGCCCCAGGGACCGGCCGGCCAGGGGGCCGGCACGCTCGGCCCACGCGGCCCGTCCTGACCACGCGGTGCGTCCGGTGGAGGGACGCCATCCGGCCCGTCCGGACCGTGTGGCGCGCCAGGACCATGCGGTGCGTCAGGACGGTGCGGCCCGTGCGGACCACGTGGTACATCCGGTGGAGGAGCGCCATCCGGCCCGTCCGGACCGTGCGGCGCGCCAGGACCATGCGCCGCGTCCGGTGAAGGGGCGCCACTCGGCCCGTCCGGGTCATGCGGGGCGTCCGGACGGTGGGGTGCGCCAGGACCATGCGCCGCGTCCGGCGGAGGGGCGCCATCCGGCCCGTCCGGTGCTTTCGATCAAGTCGGAGGTCCCGGCCGGCGCCACCGGTCCGGTACGGCCGGCGTTCCCGGTCACCCCTGCCCGGCCGGCGTTCCCGGCCGGGGCCGTCCACCCGCTCCAGGCCGCCCGCCAGGACCGGCCGGACCGGCCGCTCCGGCCGGACCACCCGCTCCATCCGCTCTACCAGGACTCCCCGGCCTCACAGGCCGCCCCGGTGCCCTCGGCTCCTCCGGCCGCCCCGGCGCCGCCTCTCGCCTCCGGGTGTGTGCGCATCCCGCCGCACATCGCCGAGCGGATCTTCCACCTGGTCGCCGTGGGGGACCCGGTCCACGTCCGGCGTGAGACGCCATAGGCCCCGGGCGCGATGCCAAGGACCTGGCGTGAGACGCCAAGACCCCGGGGCGAGATGTCATGGGCCCCGGGGTGAGACGCCGTAGACCTTAGATGGGGAGGTTGGTGGACAGCGGCAGTCGGAGGACCAGCCGGGCGCCGCGGCCGTTGGTGCTGTCGGCGGCGTACAGCTTGCCGCGGTGCGCGGAGGCGATGTCCCTGGCGATGGGCAGGCCCAGGCCCGTCCCTCCGGCGTCGCGGCCGCGTGCGGAGTCCAGGCGGGTGAACCTCTGGAAGACCCGTTCGCGCTGGTCCGTCGGGATGCCGAGGCCGTCGTCGGCGACCTCCAGCACGGCCTCCCCTCCTTCGCTGCCGACGTAGACCTCGACCTCGCCCGCCGCGTGCCGGTCGGCGTTGGCCAGCAGGTTGGTCAGCAGCCGGGAGAGCTGGAGCCTGCTGCCCTGGACCACCACGTCGGGCTTGAGGCGCATGAGCACCTCGTGCCGGGGCGGCCGCCGCTCCACCTCGATGGTGACGAGCTGGGCGAGGTCGATCTGTTCGAGCGAGTCCTGCACGCCCGCGTCGAGGCGGGCGAGCATGAGCAGGTCGTTCACGATGGCCTGGAGCCGTTCCGCGTCGGCCAGCGCCGAGCGCATCGTCTCGCTGGGGTCCTCGGCCTCGGGATCGGCCAGTGCCAGTTCGAGCTTGGCGCGCAGCCCGGTCAGCGGGGTGCGCAGTTCGTGGGAGGCGTCGGAGGCGAAGCGGCGCTGGTTCTCCAGGGACCGTTCGAGCTGGTTGAGGGTCGCGTTGACGGTCTGGGTGAGTTCCGTCAGCTCGTCCGCCTTGTCCGGCACAGTCATCCGGCGGCTGAGATCGGAGGCCCCGGTGATCTCGGCCATCTCGGTGCGCATCCGCTTCACCGGTTCCAGGGTCCGGCCGACCAGCCGCCAGGTGCCCCAGCCGAGCAGCGCGAGCAGTGCCAGGGAGAAGGCGGCCAACGCGATCTCCAGGGTGGGGCCGGCGAGTATCGGCGGCTCGGGCTCCGCCGCGTAGACCATGACGTCGCCGTAGGAGGACGCTCTGTTCTGGAGGCCCACGGTGACGAAGCAGGTCTGGCCCTCTCCGGGCACCTTCGCGCAGGTCGTGTCGACCACCCGGGTGTCACCGCCGGTGGGCCACAAGTGGCTGATCGGGGGCTGTCCCCTCATCGCGGGGCTGGCGGCCAGGACCCGGCCGTCGTGGGAGACGACCTGGAGATATCCGACCTGGTTTATCGGTAACGTGCTGACCGGCGGCCCCTTGCTGGCGGCCTCGTAGGTCTGCCGGGCCGCCACGGTGGTGGTGTCGACGGTCTCCTCCAGCACTCTGGCGCGCACGCCCAGCGACGTCGCGAGTGCTCCGACCCCCAGAACCAGCGCGGATATCAGGAGCACGGTGATCGTCATCCGGCTCTGGATCGAACGCAGGCACGGCGGTATAGCCACATTTCCCCCTGAAAAATCCTTTCACATATTTATAGGTGAAAGGAATTCATTGGGAAGTAAAGGGTTTCTATTATGTTATGTCCAATTAATCGGAAAGAGTGAGGGAGCCGAGCTCGCCCCGGGAGGCGACGCCGAGCTTGGGATAGGCCTTGTAGAGGTGGTATCCCACCGTCCGCGGGCTGAGGAAGAGCTGGGCCGCGATATCCCGGTTGGACAGGCCCTGCGCCGCCAGCCGTACGATCTGCAGCTCCTGCGGGGTGAGCCGGGCCAGCGGTCCGGGCGCGGGCGCGGCGGGCGCGGCCGAACCGGTGGCGCCCAGCTCCGCACGCGCCCGGCCGGCCCACGGGGTGGCCTCCAGGCGCTCGAAGGTCTCCAGGGCGGCGCGCAGATGGGCGCGGGCGTCGGCCTTGCGCCGGGCACGGCGGAGCCACTCGCCGTAGAGCAGCTCGGTCCTGGCCCGCTCGAAGGGCCGCCCGTCGAGCTTCAACGCCGCGGTGAAATGCTCCTCCGAGTCTTCGAGCAGGGCCCGGCAGCGCAGCACCAGGGCCTCGGCCCACGGCTGCCGCGTGTGGTGGCCCCACTCCCGGTAGCGGGCGAAGGCCCCGGCCGCGCGCTCCGGGGCGCCGAGCCGTACGGCCGCCTCCACCAGATCGGGCACGCACCGTGTCTCGGACACGTGGTGGCCGCCCGCCATGGGTTCGAGGCGGGAGAGCGCGGCCTCCACCCGGCCGTGGCCGAGGTCGAGCATGCCCAGTGCCCAGGCCACCCACCGGCTGCCCGCCGTGCCGTCCTCGAGGGCCGCGTCCGCCAGGGCCCGGCAGCGCCCGTCGTCACCTTCGACCGCGGCGAGATAGGCCAGGAAGCTGTTCATCTGGCTGACCCACTGCCGCTGTCCGGTGTCGCGCGCGATGCGGAGGCTCTCGGTGGCGACGGTCAGCGCGTCGCGGTGCCGGCCGTGGAAGAGCTCGGTCTCGGCGAGGAAGAACAGCAGCGTCGGCAGCACCCCGATGTCGCCCCGGGTCCGGGCCTCGGCGACCAGCGCCGCGGCGGTCTCGCGGACCTCCCAGTCCTGGCCGGACGCCAGCCCGAACCCGCAGGCCTGGACGAGGTCGCGCGGGCCGTCCAGGCCCGCCTGCCGGGACGCGGCGACCATCTCGGTCAGCGACGGCGGGGCGTCCGGCCGGGACAGGACGGCGATGAGGAAGCCGACGACCGGCGCGAGCGGGTCACCGGCGGGCAGCTCCAGGGCGTCGAGCCTGGCCCTGGTGCGGTCGAGCTCGGGCGCGCCGATGTACCAGGCGGTGTGCAGCGCCTGCGTGAGCATCCGCGCGGCCCGGGGGCCGTCCGCCGTCGCGGCCCCGTCGAGCAGCGCCTCGTGCGCGGTGTGCGGCGACCCGCGCAGGAAGTCGGCGGTCGCCCGGACATGGGTGAGCCGTGCCTGGAGCGCCGCTCCCTCGGCCGCCTCGGCGTCCTGCCCGGCCAGCGCGGCGAGCTGCTGGGCCCCCCGCTCGGCCAGTGCCCCGGCCCGGTCCAGCTCGCCGGCCCAGGCCGCCGTCTCCGCGGCCAGCGTCAGCCGCCGGGCCCGGGTCCCGGGCTGCGCGCTGAGCCGGGCCGCCCGCTCGTAGGCGGTGGCCGCGGCGGCGTGGCCGTTGCGCCCGCTCGCGCGCGCGGCGGTCCGCTCCAGTTCGGCGGCCACGTCCTCGTCCGGGCCGGTCGCCGCCATGGCCAGGTGCCAGGCACGCCGGTCGGCGTCGTCGGGGCCGTCCAGCGAGGCGGCCAGCGCCTTGTGGACGGCCAGGCGCAGGCTGGGCGGGATCCCCTGGTAGACGGCGGCCCGGACCAGGGGGTGCCGGAAGGTCATGGTCCCCTCGCTGACCCTGACCAGGTCCGCGCTCTCGGCCGGATGGAGGTCCTCAAGGAAGTCCCCGAACACCGCCGCCGCCCGCAGCACGACGTTCAGGTCGCCGGTGTCCTCGGCCGCGGCCACCGCGAGCAGGCCCTGCGTCGCCTCGGGCAGCCGCTTGACCTGGCTGAGGAAGGCGTCCTGGACCCGGCTGGTGAGCGGCAGCGCCGTACCGTCGGTGGGCGCGGCGGCGGGCAGCTCGATCAGCGCGAGCGGGTTGCCCCGCGCCTCGGCCAGCACGCGGTAGCGCACGACCGGATTGACCCCGGCGCCCAGCAGGGCCGCGGCGGACGGGGCGTCGAGCCCCTTCAGCGGCAGCTCCGCCAGCCCCGGCGCGGTGAAGGGCTCCCGCGCGGCGAGGATCAGCGCGACCCCCTCGGCGTCGAGCCGCCGCGCGGCGAACAGCAGCGCCTCGGTCGAGGCCCGGTCGAGCCACTGCGCGTCGTCCACCATCACCAGCAGCGGGCCGTCCTCGGCCAGCTCCGACAGCAGGGACAGCACGGCCAGACCGACCAGCAGCCGGTCCCCGGCCTCCACGGCGGCCAGCCCGAAGGCGGCCCGCAGCGCGCGCTCCTGCTGCTCGGGCAGTGTCCCGATCCGGTCGGACACCGGCCGCAGCAGCAGGTGCAGTCCGGCGAACGGCAGCTCGGCCTCCGACTCCACCCCGGTGCCGCGGATCACCCGCAGGTCCCCGGCGGCGGTGGCCGCGTAGTCCAGCAGGGCGGTCTTGCCGATGCCCGGCTCGCCCCGGACGAGCAGGGCGCCGCTCCGGCCCGCCCGGGAGTCCGCCAGCAGCCGGTCGATGGCGGCCTGCTCGGCGGCCCTCCCGTACAACATGCCCCGACCCTACTCAAAAGGGACGATCAGGCGCTCGCGCAGGAGTCGTGGGTGGCGTCGAAGCCCTTGAGGCTGTCGGTGTCGTCCTGGCGGAGGGGCCTGAGGCCCTTCCAGTCGTCGCCGATGGTCAGGACGAGCCGTGCCGTGACGGCCCGGGGGACGGGCCTGGCGGTGGAGGCGAGCAGGTCGCGGGTGAGGGTCGGCGCCCCCGGCGCGCCGTTCGGGGAGTAGGCGATCGTGGTCTTCGGGTACGGCTTGTGCGGCGCGTCCCCGATCTTGGCGATGTGGTAGCCCCGCTCCTCCAGGGCGGCGGCCACCTGGGTGGCCAGGTGGGAGCGGCCGGTCCCGTTGCGCACCTCGACCTGGATCTTCGACCGGGCCACCTTGGACTGGCCGCCCTTGACCCCCGAACCGGCGACCGTCCTGTCCCGGGCGACGATCTGGAACAGCTTCCTGCTCTGCGGCTCGACCCATTCCACCCGGCCGGGATAGGTGACCGAGTATCGCCAGGGGGTGGTGATGAAGTGGATCTGCCCGGCGGCCAGGCCCTGGGCGCTGGTCGCCAGGTCCTTCATGACCAGGGGGGTGAGTCCGGGGTCGGTGGTGACCGACCTGGTGGCCGCGTCGAGGAAGCCGAAGAGCTTCGTCGGGTTGGTGAGCGTCTCACCGCTCATGACCTTCTTGACCATGGAGGCGATGAACATCTGCTGCCGCTGGATGCGCCCGATGTCGGAGCCGTCGCCCAGGCTGTAGCGGGCCCGGACATAGCCCAGGGCCTGCTCGCCCTTGAGGGTCTGCCGGCCGGCGGCCAGCGTGAGCAGGGCCTTCTTGTCGTGGATCGGCTCGGGCACGCACACCTCGACGCCGCCGACCGCGTCGACCATGCCCTTGAACCCGGTGAAGTCGACCTTCACGAAGTGATCGATGTGGATGCCGGTGAGCGACTCGACGGTCTTCCAGGTGCAGGCGATACCGCCGGAGTTGAACGACTCGTTGATCATGCCCAGGTGCGCCCGCTGGCCGGGGAGCCCCTGCCTGGCCCGGCACTCGGGGAGCTGGACCATCGAATCCCGGGGGAAGCTGACGACCATCGCGTTGTCCCGCTTCGGCGAGATGTGCGCCAGCATGATGGTGTCGGTCCGCTCGCCGGGGAACTTGCCGTATTTGGCGTTCGTGCCGCCGCGCTGGTCCGAGCCGACCACCAGGACGTTCAGTGCCTTGGTGGCGACCTTGACCGGCCGCTTCCCCAGGTCGTCCGCCTGGACGTCGGTGTGCTTGACGTTCCCGGCCAGCTTGACGTAGACGCCGCCGACCGTCGCCGCCACCGCGACCACGACGACGGTGACGGCGGCCACCAGCCACCACAGCCACCTGCGGCGCCGCCGGGGCGGCCGCTGCTCCGCGGGCCTTGGGGGCGCGTCGGTCAACCCGCTGCTCACGTGACTCCTGAGGGGATGGGCCTGGGTGGGCACCCGTGGCCGATGGGCCGGATTCCGGCCGTCGCCGAGTGTACTAATCACCCATAAAGGGCGGATAAGAACCCGCGACAGGCCCCTCCGGGCCGGACCTCCCGGGCCGGACGGCCCGGTGGCGGCCCCGCCCCGGTACGGCCGAGCCACGGCCCGTCCTGCGACGCCTGTTACGATCCGCCGATGATTATCCGCGATGGGAATCTTGACGACGTTCCGGCGGTTCTCGGGATGTTCGACAGTGCGGTGGCGTGGCTGACCGCGCAGGGCCGTACCGGCCAGTGGGGCAGTGAGCCGTTCTCCGCCAGCACGGCCCGCGTCGAGCGGGTCACCTCCTGGGCGTCCTCCGGCGGGATGCGCATCGCCGAGATCGACGGCGAGCCCGCCGGATGCGTGGTCCTGGGTCCCGCGATGGACTATGTCCCCCCGGCCTCGGAGCCGGAGCTGTACGTCCAGGGGCTGGTCATCGACCAGCGCTTCCACGGCCGCGGCGTCGGCTCCGCCCTGCTGGAACGGGCCCGCGCCGAGGCGGTGGAGCTGGGGGTGCCGCTGCTCAGGGTCGACTGCTACGCCGGTGACGACGGCCGGTTGGTGAAGTACTACGAGAGCCAGGGCTTCACCAGGACCGAGCCGTTCAAGGTGAACGAGTGGCCCGGCCAGCTCCTGGAGATGCGCCTGCCCACCGGTCCCGCTTGACCTCAACCGCACTGGAGGTTGCACGGTGGTCCCTCAGGGCATCGACCCGATCGACCTGTAGGAGGAGGCCGCCGTGCCGGACATCGCAGTCATCATCGCAAGCACCCGGGAGGGCGGTCTCGGGACGACGGTGGGGCGGTGGTTCCTGGAGCGGATCGGGCGGCGGGCCGACCTGAACGTGGACGTGATCGACCTGGGCCGCACCCCGCTCCCCCCGCTCCGGCCCATGAGCTCCGGCGGCGCCGAGGGCTCCGGCGGTGCGGGCCGTCCCGAAGGTGAGGGCTCCGAAGGTGAGGGCTCCGGCGGTGCCGGGGCCTCCGGCGGCGCCGGGAGCGAGACCCGTGAGCTCGCCGCCAGGATCGGCGCCGCCGACGGCTTCGTCGTGATCACCCCGGAGTACAACCACGGCTACCCCGCCGCGCTGAAGCTGGTCATCGACTCGGTCCGCCACGAGTGGGCGGCCAAGCCGGTCGGCTACGTCTCGTACGGCGGGCGCTCCGGGGGGCTGCACGCGGTGGAGCAGCTCCGCCTGGTCTTCGCCGAGCTGCACGTGGTCTCCCTGCGCGACACCGTCAGCCTCCAACTGGCGCACGGCCGGTCCGACGCGGCGGGGCGGCAGGCAGAGCTGGAGGGCGCCGAGGGTGCGGTCAAGGTCATGCTCGACCAGCTCACCTGGTGGGCGACCACCCTGCGGGAGGGCCGGGCGGCCCGGCCGTACATCCGCTGAGCGCCCTCCGAGGGGACGTCACACGCACGAAAACATCAGGAGAGGAGGATTGACTAGGTATTTATCGTGACTTGGGGGATCTGTGGTCGGCGCTCTCGATCATCGTTACCGGGGCGAGCATCCCATCCGCACACTCGCCTACCTCTTCAAAGAGGACAGCCTCAAGCTTCTCGTCGGGGTCTTCGCCTTCCTGGTCAAGCACAGCCCCACCGGGCTGCTGCCGCTCGTCACCGCCAACGTCGTCGACATCGTGGTCGGCCACCGTCCCATCGGGGGCCTGCGGCCCACCTCCGGCCGGATCCTGCTCGACGGCCGTGACATGGAGACGCTGGACCTGCGCACCTACCGCAGGTTCCTGTCGGTCGTGCCGCAGGAGTCCATCCTGTTCGAGGGCAGCATCAGGGAGAACGTCACCTACGGCATGGCCGACGTCTCCGAGGACCGGGTACGGCAGGCGCTCCGGGACGCCAACGCGCTGGAGTTCATCGACCGGCTGCCCGACGGGCTCGACACGGTGGTGGGAGAGCGGGGCGCCCGCCTGTCCGGCGGGCAGAAGCAGCGCCTGGCCATCGCCCGTGCCCTGATCCGCGACCCGCGCGTGCTGATCCTGGACGAGGCGACCTCCGCCCTGGACAACCGGTCGGAGGCGCTCATCCAGGAGGCGCTGGCCCGCCTGGTCGCCGGGCGCACGGTCTTCGTCGTCGCCCACCGGCTGTCGACCATCCGCGGCGCCGACCGCATCGTGGTCATGCGCGACGGCGGGATCGAGGAGGTGGGCACCCACGAGGAGCTGCTGCGGCTGCGCGGCGTCTACGCCGGGCTGCTGAGCGCCTAGGAGCCCCCGGAGGGCGCGGGTCCCGGTCCCGTGCCCTTCCCGCGGGCCTCATCCCGTGCCGCCGGGCTCCAGCGGGTGGAAGCGGAGCCAGTCGACCTCCATCCACGCCTCCCCCGGGCTGCCGTGACCGGGGAACCAGTCCAGCTGCAGGCAGACCGACATCGGGCTGCGGGTGGACATGGACGAGCGGAACCACTCCCGCCCGTCGAGATAGCCGACGACCCCGCTGGGACTGTTCTCCACCGCGTAGGTGTGCCAGTCGGTCATGTCCACCTCGGAGTAGGACTGCTCCTCGCCCTGGGGGGTCTGCAGGAAGAAGTTCGCCCGCCACCTGCCGGGACGGTCCATCACCCCCAGGAAGTCGATCTCCTCGCCCGTGGCGCTGTGCACGCCTCCGCCGCCGCCGTCCGGCCACAGCAGGGCGATGGGGTGGTAGGAGTCCGCCCCCTCGTACATCCGGACGCGGGTCTCCCAGCGTCCGTACGCCGCGCTGTGCCGGCGGCCCAGTCCGGCCGTGGTGCCGTCGGCGCGGCCGTACAGGTAGAGCGATCCGTTCCCGATGAAGAGCTGGTCGGGAGAGCGGCGGCCCTTGTTGTCGTGTCCGGGCGAGTCGTAGATCACCCAGTCGGCCGGATCGAGGTAGTCGTCGAACTCCGCGCACCAGGCCGGCGCCCCCCAGCCGTGGACCGCGGCGGCGCTGGAATCGCCGGCCGAGTCGGTGGGATCGGCCGAGTCGGTCGAGTCGGTCGAGTCGGTGAAACCGGGGGAGTCGGGGGAGTCGGGGGAGTCGGGGGATTCGGTGGGGTCGGTCGAGTCGGTGAAGTCGGTCCAGTCGGTGGAGCCGGTGGGACCGGTCGAGTCGGCTGAGCCAGGGGAACCGGTGGGACTGGTGGGGTCGGTCGAGTCGGTGAAGTCGGTGGAATCAGTGGGACCGATGGGACCGGTCGAGTCGGCGGGGCCGGTCGAGGGAGCGCACGGAGCCGCCTCGGCCGTGCCGGAGACCACCTCGCCCTGGGCGGAGCCGAGGGCGCTCACTGTCAGCATGGCCACCATGCTGAACACGGCCAGCCGCACGTGCGATCGAGTGATCATGACTGCTGCTCCCAGGATCTCGCGCAGAGCGCCGAGGGGCTGAAACTCCAGCAGCCGGCCCTGACGGGGGCCGGGGCCCACAGGGCGGAGACGCCTGGCACGGAGGCGAGGGGGAAGGGCGGCGGCGCGAAGGCCCACAGGGGCGCCGCCTGCTGCCTGGCGGTCAGCGGGTTACCGGGCAGTTCCCAGGTGCGGCCGCGCCAGGGCGCGAGGCTCCAGCACGAGGCGTCCTGGGAGCGGCAGAAGTCCGTGGCGGAGGTGCGCGCCAGCGGTGGCAGCGGGAGGACGGCCTGGAGCGGCAGGGGCGAGGTCGGCGCCACGAGAGGCCGGCGGTCCCCGGGTCCCCAGGTCGCCTCCTCGGCGGGGGCCTCCGGGACGAGGGAGGTCGTCGGGCTGGACGCCGGCTCGGCCGTCCGCGCCGGCGGGGCCGGTTCCGGAACGGCGGTCTGCTGAGCCGTCGAGGTGGCGCGGGGCACCGAGGTGGCGCGAGCCGTCGAGGTGGCCGTGGCGCCGGTCGTCGGGCTCGGCGTGGACCTGGCCTTCTCCTTCTCCTCCCCCTTCTTCTCCCCCTTCTCCTGCTCCTTCGGCGGGGCCGGACTGGAGGTGGGGCGTGCGGTGGCCGGCCGGGAGGTCGTGGGTTTCGCGCTGGCGGCCGGCTCAGGCGCGGGCTTGGCGGGCCTGTCCGGCGGGTCCGGTTCCCCGGTCCGGCCTGGTCCGGCCGTATGCGCGGAGGTGGGTCCGGCGGTGGCGCCCGGTCCGGCCGTGGTGGCCGGGCTCGGCGTGGGGGCGGGCTCGGCGGAAGACCCGCCGCCGGGCCTGTCGCTCCCGTCCGGGGCCGGCTCCGGCGCGCCGTTCTTGGCCGGGGCCGATGACGTGCCGGCTTCGGGGAGTTTCGCCAGATACATCTCCGGGTCGGTGCCCTTCGGACGCGCTGGGGCGCTCCTGTCCCCGCTCCGGGAACGCCTGTGTGCCGGCGGCTCCGAGGAGCGTGCGGCCTCGCGGTCCGGTGGCCTGCTGGAGGCGTGCGGCGCGGGCGCTTCCCCGCCGTCCGGCGCGGGATCCTCCCCGCCGCTGTCCGGTGCGGGATCCTCCCCACCCTCACCGCCGTCCGGGGCGGGGCCTCCGGCGTCCTCCGATGGAGGGTTCTCCGCACCGTCCGGCGTCCCTCCCCCAGGACCGGAGGGTTCGATCTCGGACGGGCTCTCCGCCTCCGCGGACGGCGGCTCCGGCTCCGGCTGCGGGGGCTGCCCGGCGACGGGAGGGTCGACCACCGGCGCCGTCGTCGGGGGCGCGGCGGCGGACCGGCCGTGGTCCGCCATGGCGGAC
>NZ_JBSFPS010000219.1:0-17751 GCF_053588315.1 Streptosporangium sp. NPDC003464
GCTCATGGGTGGCCTCCAGTGTCTGCGGGGTCTTCTCGGCGTCGGATGCCGCCGGCGGGCGCCGCCGGCGGCCACGGGGCGGGTTCCGCGTGCTCCGCGCGTCGCCCCGTGCGTGGCTCCCTCTCTTCCGGAGGGGTGTCTCGTCCCATGTCCGGTAAACGTCCCAGGCCGGTGAGATGTGAGGTCACGATCTCGGTGCCCCTGTACGGACTGGTCGTCAGGCGGCTCGCGAGAGGCGGATCGTGCGGGCCGGCGCCGGCTCTCAGGCCTCCGTCCACGGCCTCTACGACCTGGACCAATTCTTCAGGCGATTGACTGTTGGCGTTGACCGCGCCGCAGGAATACCGCAGGGGTGCAGAGGTGAGGTGACGCAGCCAAGTCGCTCGCACCTGGCCTGCGCCGTTTCATGAACGGAGCGATCCATGGCCATCAAGAATGTGGTTCTCGTCCACGGCGCGTGGGGTGACGGCTCGCACTGGCGCGGGGTGATCCCCTTGCTCGCGGCGCGCGGCTATACCGTCACCGCGGTGCAGAACCCGCTCACCTCGCTGGATGACGACATCCACCGTACCCGTACCCTCCTGAACGCGCAGGACGGGCCGGTCCTGCTGGTCGGCCACTCCTACGGCGGAGCGGTCATCGGCGGCGCGGGCCACGCCCCCAACGTCGCCGGCCTCGTCTATGTCGCCGCGTTCGCGCCCGACGCGGACGAGAATCTGGGCGGCCTGCTGGCCCGTGACGGCGGCCCGGTTCCGGAGGGTTTCCTGAAGCCGGACGCCGACGGGTTCCTGTGGATCGACTTCGAGGCGTTCCCCGACGCCTTCGCCCAGGACCTCGATCCGACGGACGCTCTGGTGATGGCACGTACCCAGAAGCCGATCGCCGCGCGCTGCTTCGAGGACAGGGCCGGTGCTCCGGCATGGCGGGACAAGCCCGCCTGGTACCAGGTCTCCTCCCAGGACCGTATGATCCCGCCGGTCACCGAGGCTTGGATGGCCGAACGCATGAACGCACGCGCGACCGTGACCCTGGACGCCGGACACGCCTCGCTCGCCTCACACCCGCAGGACGTCGCAGCCCTGATCGACCAGGCCGCGACGGCCCTGTGACCCGGTACGGCCGGACCCCGTCGAAGGAGGCGCCGCCGTACGGCCCGGCCGCAGGTCAGGGAGCCGGAGCGGCGTCCGCCCCGGCGGGGGCGCCGCCGGGCTGGGGCCCCGGATACCGGGTGGCCGGCAGGCGCACGGTGCGCAGGAACGCGGGCAGCAGCCACGGCCGGCGCCCCCGGACGGCCACCTTGCCGGTCAGCGCGGCCCGCGCCCTGCTGACCCGGCCGAACAGCATCAGGTTGAGCGTCACCGGGTCGAAGGACAGCCGTACGTCGGCGCCGCGGCCCGGCCCCTCGACCGAGACCCGGCCGTCGCGCAGCACCAGCGTCACGGGGGTGGTGTGCCTGGAGCGGAACTCGACCGCGATGCGGCGCTCCCGCGGTGGCTCGTCCGTCTCCAGCAGCCGCCCGACGTCGTGACGCACCATCCCGACGACGAACAGCTCGAAGAACAGCGCGGCGTCCCGCGCCGGTATCACCCAGCGCGCCCCGATGGCCCGGGCGATGTCGCGCCCGTGGATCAGCAGCTCGTTGAGCAGGTGGGCGAGCACTCCGGCGACGGGGACCCGCGAGCCGCCCAGCCAGGTCACCGGCTCCGCGGGGTCGAGGCCGTCGCTGACCCGCAGCAGGCGGTCGATGTCGGTGCGCAGCCGGTGGGCGAGCAGCCGCGGGTCCCGCTCGGTGAAGCTGCGCAGGGTCAGGTCGTTGAGCTCGCCGACGGTGTCCACGGTGGTGGCCAGGAGCCGGTCCTCGACGGCGAAGGCCGGGAGCGGGACGGCGCCGGGCCGGACGACGGAGACATACATCGAGGCGATGGCGGCCACGTGGGCGGCGGTGTCGGCCACCGACCAGTCGGCGGTCGCCCGGGCCCGGGGCTCGCGCGTGGTGGCCACCATTTCGGCGAACCGGTCGCCGGTCTGTCTGACGGCGGCGCGTGTCGCCTTCCACTGGTCGTGCGTGATGGGTGCGGTCACGCTCTTCCCCTCCTCCGGGGAGCATCTCGCGGCAGCCGCCCGGCGTGGGTCCCGGGGCGCGTTCCGCGGGCGCGGCCGGCCCCTGGACCGCGCTCGCGGCCACGTCGTCAGGGGCAGGGACACGGCCACGCTAACACCCGGCCGGCGCGGCACGGTTATCCCGTTGTGCGCTGCCGCGAGCGGACGGCGGGCGCGCCTCCCACCGGCAGTAGGCACGCCCCCCACTGACAGTAGATGTCAGTGGGGGGCGCCTAAGGTCCGGACCATGGCTTTCATCGAGAAGAACCTGCGCTCCCTCGCCCCCGTCACGCTCGGCGGCAGGCCGTACAAGCGCTACCACGTCGACCGCGAGGGGCACGAGATCGAGCCCGAGGTGGAGAAGGCCGCCTACGCGTACGCCCCGCGGCTCGTGCCCGCGCTCGCCGACGACTCGCCCGCCGGGTGGACCGTGCTGCACAGGGGCGGCGACAGCGGGGCCTACCTGCTGGTCTACACGTGGGTGTGGGACAACGTGATCGAGATCCACACCGCGGCCGCGGGGCAGCCCGCGATCGGCTGCCCCGACGAGGACCCGGCGAACTTCGTGACGCTGGAGCGGCCGTGGATCGGCTGCGTCTGGGAGTTGCCGCCGCTGGAGCACGAGCGCGGCGCGTTCGTCCGCCACATGCTGGCGCCCGACGTCGCCGACCTCGACGCCTACCTCGCCGACGTACGGCCGGCGGGGCGTGTGGGGCTCTGAACAGCTCCGCGTGCGGGGGGCGGGCCGCCGTCAACGGCGGTCCGGGCGGACCGTCCGGACCGCGAACCAGATACCGGCCGCGGCGCACGCCGGCGCCGGGAGCAGGAGCGCGGCCGCCGACGCGATCGTGACGTCCTGGCCGGCGAGAGCGCCCATGGCCGCGACCCCGATCGCGGCACCGGCCTGACGGACGGCGTTGAGCAGTCCTCCGGCGGCTCCGGCCGTTCCTTCCGGTGCGGCGCCGATGACGGCGGAGACCAGGGCGGGCAGCACGAGTGACACACCGAGGCCGGTGAGCAGCAGGCCGAGGGCCAGCCACCGGTAACCGGCGCCCGCCCAGGCCGCCCCGCCGAGTGCGACGGCGCCGGCGGTGAGCAGCGCCGTCCCCGACAGGACGGGCGGCCGCGGGCCGAAACGCGCCACGATCCGGCCGGTCACCGGCGGGCCGAACACGAACGGCAGGGTGAGCGGCAGGAACGCCAGGCCGGTGGCGAGCGCGCCGAAGTGGCGGTCCTGCTGGAACAGCAGCGGCAGCACGAACAGGTTCCCGCTGAGGACGGAGTTCGCCGCCGCGCCGACGGCGAGCCCGGCCCGCACGCCCGCACTGCGCAGGAGCTCCCGGTTGAGCACGGGGGCCGTGCTGCGCCGTTCCAGGAGCGCGAACAGGGCCGCCCCGAGCACGGCGGCCGCCGCCGACCCGGCCGCGTGCGCCCAGGAACGCGCGCCGGCGGCGACGAGCGCGTCGGTCGACAGCGCCAGTACCGCGCAGGCCGCCAGCTGCGCCGTCCAATCGATGCGGCGCTCGCCGCGCGGGCAGCGGACCGTCCGCCCGGCCGTCAGCGTCAGCACCAGCACGGTGATCGGCACGTTGATCAGGAAGATCGCCCGCCAGCCCGCCAGCTCGACCAGGACGCCGCCGGCGATCGGACCCGCGGCCACCGCGCTACCGCTGACGGCCGCCCAGGCCGCCACAGCGCGGGTGCGCTCGGCCGGGCCGGGGTAGAGCCGGGCGATCATCGCCATCGAGGCGGGCACGCAAGCCGCCGCGGCGGCGCCGAGCGCCATCCGCAGCACGATCAGCGGTCCCAGTGCCGGAGCGAGGGCCGACAGCAGCGAGCCGAGGCCGAACACCGTGACACCGAGGCGGAAGACCCGGTGCGCGCCGTAACGGTCGGCGACGGCGCCGGCGGACAGGAGCAACGCGCCGAACACCACCGTGTAGCCCGTGGTCGCCCACTGCAGGCCGGTGACCGAGGCGTGCAGCGAGGCGGCGAGATCCGGTTCGGCGACCGAGAGCACAGTCATGTCCAGCAGCACCATGAAGTAGCCGAGGGAGATGCCCGACAGCGCGAACCCCCGGCGGGCGGCCGGCGCAGGCCCCTGAACACGCCTGTCCCGCGCGGAGGGGTGAAAAATGGTCATGGCCCCCACTGTCCGGATGCGGCCCGGCCGCCTCCACCGGCGCGGCCGCACGCTCCGTTCGGAAATTCCGAACGCCCGCCGGGGGTTGAGGGGATCATGGAGCTTCGCCAACTGAGGACCTTCGAGGCGGTGGCACGTCACAGGACGGTGACCGACGCCGCCGTCGCCCTGGAGATGGCGCCCTCCAGCGTCTCCCAGCAGATCCGCACCCTGGAGAACTCACTGGGTGTGACGCTGTTCGAGCGGACGGCCAGGGGGATGAGCCTGACCGGTCCGGGCGAGCGGCTGCTGGGCTGGGCCCGCCGCCTGCTGGACCAGGCCGAGCGGGCGCGCCGCGAGGTGACCGGAGAGCCGGGGGAGCTGCGGCTGGGCGCGCTGGAGACCATCGCCGCCACCCAGGTGCCGCGGGTGCTGGCCAGGCTAGCCGGACGCCGGCCCGACCTGCGCCTCCAGGTCCGTCCGAGTGCGAGCCGTGACGACCTGCTCGCCGACGTGACCGCCGGACGGCTGGAGGCCGCACTGCTGCTGGACCTCGGCGACGCGCTGGGAGATCTCGGGTTCCCCGCACCGCCCGCGCCGCTGACCTTCCTCGACGTCGGGACGGTGCCGCTCGTACTGGTCGCGGCGCCCGGCCACCGGCTGGCCGGGCGTCCGCGGGTGGTCCCCGGCGACCTGGCCGGTGAACGGCTGCTGGTCAACGTGCCGAACTGTTCCTTCCTGATGGCCGCCGACAGGGCCATCGGACCGGTTCCGGAACGGGTGCGGGCCGGCGGGGTCCCGGTGATGCGCGCCTGGGCCGAACAGGGCCTGGGCGTCTCGCTCCTTCCCCGGTTCGCGGTGTCGGCCGCGCTCGAGGCCGGCACGCTCACCGAGCTCGCCTTCCCCGCCCCGGAGCTGAGCCTGCGGCTCGTCTGGCGAGGTGACAGGGAGGACCTCCCCGGGCTGCGCGAGGTCCTGTACGCCGCCAGCGCCTGAGCCGGAGGCCGGAGCCACCCGCCGGGGCTCGCCCGGCGGCGGCGCCGCGACCGCGGCCCCGGCGGCCCTCACACGTCGCCGGGATCCCGCGGCGGCACCGCGCCGGGTTCAGGGCACTCGCGCTCCGGCCGGCGCGTTGTCCCCGGTGAAGGGTCCCCGCGCGGGGCCGGCCGCCCACGGTCGGTTAACGTTGCCGACAAATAGCCTTAATCAGCTCCGGAGCGGCTGCAAGGACCGAGAGAAGGATCAGGTGATGGTGTCCGTGTCGTCGGACTCCGGCAGTTGCAGAGCCCGCCGATCGCAGGGCAGGGACCCGCGGTGAACATCGCACTCGGCCTGCTGGCCGTCTTCCTGCTGACCCTGGCCACCGGTTACTTCGTGGCCCAGGAGTTCGCCTACGTCACCGCCGACCGGCTGGCGCTGTCACAGCGGGCGGCCGGGGGGGACAGGAAGGCCGCCCGTGCCGTCAAGGTGATGGAACGGCTGTCGTTCATGCTCTCGGGCGCCCAGCTCGGCATCACCGTCACCACCCTGGTCGTCGGCTTCATCGCCAAGCCCGCGCTGGCCGAACTGATCGCCCCTGGTCTCGGCGCGGCCGGCGTGCCCGAGGGCGCGACCGGCGGCATCGCCCTCGGGCTGGGCTTCGGCCTCGCCACCGTCGTCCAGATGGTGCTGGGCGAACTCGCTCCCAAGAACCTGGCCCTGGCCAGGCCCGAGCCGCTGGCCCGCGCGCTGGCCTCCTCCACGCTGGTCTACCTGACGATCGCCGGGCCGGTCATCAGGCTGTTCGACACGGCGGCCAACAGGTTGCTGCGCACGGTCGGCATCGAGCCGGTGGAGGAGCTGCACCACGGCGCCACCCTGGAGGAGCTCGGGCACATCATCGGTGAGTCCGAGGCGTACGGGCACCTGCCCGGCGACCAGGCCGACCTGCTGGAGCGGGCGCTGGCCTTCTCCGACCACACCGCCGAGGAGGTCATGGTCCCCCGGGTGGAGGTCGTCACCGTCGCCGGTTCGGCGCGGATCCCCGAGCTGGACGAGCTCATCGCCCGGCACGGGCATACCCACTATCCCGTTCTGGGCGACAGTCTGGACGACGTGATCGGCATCGTGAGCCTGCGCGAGCTGGTCACCGTCCCCCTCGACAAGGCGGCCGACACCAGGGTCGCCGATGTCGCGCGCGAGGTGCTGGTGGTGCCGTTCTCGGCCTCGCTGCCCGACCTGGTCCTCCAGATGCACGCCCGCGGCGAGGAGGTCGCCTGCGTGGTCGACGAGCACGGCGGCCTGGCCGGGCTGGCCACCTGGGAGGACGTCGCCGAGGAGCTCGTCGGTGAGATCGCCGACGAGAACGATCTCGACATTCCCACGGCGGTCCGGAAGGACGGCGGCTGGGAGATCGACGCGGCCCTGCGCGTCGACGAGGTCGCCCTGGCCACCGGCCTGGAGCTCCCCGACGAGGACGACTACGACACCGTCGGCGGGCTGGTCCTGCAGCGCCTGGGCCGCTTCGCCGTCCCCGGTGACGTCGTCACCGTCGGACTCGTGCCGGACATGGCCGAGCACGCGCCCACCCACGTCGAGATCGAGGTGCTGACCCTGGACCGGCACGTGCCGGAGCGGGTGGGACTGCGTCCCGTCCGTCGCGCCGAGGAGACCCGGGAGAGCGGGGAGGAGAAGTGAACCTGCCTACCGGTCTGATCCTCACCCTGCTCCTCCTGGTCGGCAACGGCTTCTTCGTCGCCTCCGAGTTCGCGCTGGTCGCGGCCAAGCGGCACCGGCTGGAGAAGGCGGCGGCCCGGGGCAACCGCGCCGCCGCGGCGGCCGTGAAGGGCATCCGGGAACTGTCGTTGATGCTCGCCGGCGCCCAGCTCGGCATCACCTTGTGCTCGCTCGGCCTGGGTGTGGTCTCCGAGCCGCTCATCGCAGGCAGCCTGACCCCGCTGTTCGACAGCCTCGGCCTGCCCCGGGCCGCCGCTCACGCGGTCGCCTTCGTCATCGCGCTGGGCATCGTGACGTTCCTGCACATGGTGGTCGGGGAGATGGCGCCCAAGTCGTGGGCCATCGCCCATCCGGAGCGCTCGGCCACGATCCTGGCCCTGCCGTTCCGCGCCTTCACCGTGGCCGTCCGGCCGGTCCTGACCGCGCTCAACGGCGCCAGCAACCTGCTGCTGCGCATGGTCCGCGTACGGCCCGGCGACGGGACGGCCACACCGCGGACCCCCGAGCAGCTGCAGCACCTGGTGGAGGAGTCGCGCCGGCTGGGCCTCATCGACACCGACGAGCACGTCGTGCTCTCCCAGGCGCTGGACGCGCCGAACGCCGAGATCGCCTCGCTGGCCACTCCGGTGACCGCCATCGTCGGCGTCCCCGCCGGAGCCCCGCCCCAGGAGGTGATCGACACCTCCGCGCGGAGCCGCCGCACGCGCCTGGTGGTGTGGGACGGTGACCGCCCGGCCGGTGTGATCCATGTCCGGGACGCCTACCTCGCCCGCAGACGTGGCTCGCGGGTCCGGGCCGGCGAGCTCGCCTACCGCCTTCCCGCGCTCCCGTCGGAGACCTCGATCTCCGACGCGGTCGGCGTGCTGCGCGCCGCCCACAGCCAGCTGGCGCTCGTCCACGCGGCGGACGGGACCCTGAAGGGGATGGTCAGCCTGGACGACCTGTTGACCACACTGCTCATCCCGGCGTAGGCGCACGCCGTACGGGGGTGCGCGCCGACGGGGTCCAGGGGGAGGTCTCGGGAGTCCGGGGGAGCCGTCCGGTCACACCGGTCGGCGCCGGCGGCCGGCCGGGCCGGCCGCTGTTCACGGCCACACGGCGTGCGCCGGCGGTGTCACTTCACGGGCAGCCGGACATCGCCCGTCCCGGTGCTCCGGGACAGATGCACCTTCCAGCACCCGGCTTTCGAGAAGACGAGCCCGGTCCCCCATTCGTCACCCGGCCGCTTCCAGCTCGACCCGCTGTGTTCTTCCGGCCCGAAGGTGAGCTCCGCCGCGGTCCCGTCCGGGTGCGTGGCGGAGATCCGGAGGGGCCCGCTGCCGGTCATCCGCCAGACGATCTTGACTGCCTTCCCGGAGGGGAGCGGCAGGGGTGCGAACAGCAGGCCCCACAACTCCGCGTCCCGGGCCACTCCCCGTACTTCCGGCAGCGACGCCGTCCCTCCCGGGGAGGCGCCGGCGGAAGCGCACGCGGACGCGTCACTCACGGCGACGGGGCCAGCCGTCGTGGCGCTCGCCGAGGGCCGGGGTGTCTCGGGGGCGCCCGCCGCGCCCGCCCGGGGTGGGGAGGCACTGCAACCAGCCATCGAGATGATCATCAGGGCCGCTGTCAACCGCCGCATTCCGTCTCCTTGTCGTCCCCTCTCCTACCTCTCCTGGCCGGTGGGGGTTCCCGGAACGCGTGCGGCCGGCCCGGATCGGGGCCGGACGGTGCCACGACCCTTATGGCGGGCGTTGCCTGACCCGCGGTCGCCGACGCGGCCCGGAAGTCGCTGTTCCGGGCCGCGCGTTCAGCCTGTTACCTGGTCAGGACCATCAGCGTGAAAAAGCCCGTGTACTCGCAGTAGTACGACAGGTACGTCCCGTTCCGCCGCAGTTCCTCGCCCTTCGCCTTGCACTTCGCCTCGGTCGAGTAGTCGCCGTACTTGATCCAGGTGTACGCGGGGGCGACCGAGACACTCGACGTGCCGCCGCCGGTGGTCGCGGCGCCGGCCGGCGTCGCCAGTACGGATCCCGCGGCTGCCAGGGCGACGGCCGCGAACGACGTCGCGGCCAGCTTGCTGAGCTTGGTGGACATGAGCCATCCCTTCAGGGGTGGGGGGTCGGCCGTTCTGGGCGGGGCGATGTGCGGCCCCCGCCAGACCATGATCATAATCACACCGGCGGTGGAGGAGGAGGGTTTGAGCGCGACTGTTTCATCGGTTTTGGGCGGACGGTTCTCGGCGCGGTCGCCTGCGGCGTGTTCGCCCGCACGCCCGGCGGCCGTCGGGCCGTCGGGGCGGCCGTGTGCCCGTTCGGCCGGCGCTGTGCGCCCGTTCAGCCGGCGTCGGCGAGGCGCGCGGGCTGCAGCCGCCCCATCAGCTCCTGCATCCGCGCCACGCCCTCCGGGCGCACCGAGTAACAGATCTGCGTGCCGCGGCGGCGGGTGCTGACCAGCTCGGCCTCGCGCAGCACCTTCAGGTGCTGGCTGATCGTCGGCTGGGTGACGCCGAACATCTCGGTGAAGTCGCAGGCGCACGTCTCGGGCGCCGCGACCAGGGCGCGCATGATGCCCAATCGCACGGGGTGCCCGAGTGCCCGCAGCATCGCCACATCCAACTGGTCCTCGAACATGTCGGCACTCTATCAAGCCTCCTCTATATAGAGATTTTCCTATAGAGGAGGACGGAGAGGCTCGACCGGCGACGACGGCATCCTGCCCTCGCGACACCGAGCGGCGGCCCGGCGCCGGTCCTTTCCGCCGCCGGGTCCACGGTCGGCCGTGTTCCGGACGTGGCTCTGGGCGGTCGCATCCCTGGTGCCTCGGCGTGCGGCGGTCGGGCGCGGTAATTGTCGGACCGCTCCGCTACGTTGCCGGCATGACAGATTTCGTACTGGTCGCCGGCGCGTGGCTCGGATCGTGGGCATGGGACGAGGTGGTGCCGGAGCTGCGTGCGGCCGGCCACGGCGCCCACCCGGTGACGCTGTCCGGCCTCGCCGACAGACAGGGCGTGCCCGCCGGGCAGCAGACCCATGTCCAGGACATCGTCGACGAGGTCGAGCGCCGCGATCTGCGCGACGTCGTCCTGGTCGGGCACAGCTACTCGGGCATCCCGGTCGGTCAGGCCGCCGAGCGGATCGGCGACCGGCTGACCCGCGTGGTCTTCGTCGACTCCAACGTCCCGGCCGACGGCGAGTCGTTCCTGTCCGGCTGGTCGGACGGCCGGGCGGCGGTGGAGGCCTCGATCGCCGGGAACAAGGGTTTCTGGGCGCCGTTGACCGCAGCCGACTACGACGGCCAGGGTCTCACCGGCGAGCAGATCGCCCGGATCGTGGACGGCTCGACGCCGCATCCGGGTGCCACGCTGACCGAGCCGGCCGTGCTGGCCCGGCCGCTCGGCGAGCTCCCGGCGACATACGTCAAATGCCTGCTCGACGGCGACAAGCCGAGCCGCGACGTGGTCGAGCTGCTGGCCGGCGAGCGCTGGCGGCTGGTCGAGATGGACACCGGCCACTGGCCGATGTTCTCCCAGCCGCGCGAGCTGGCGCGGATCCTGCTCGACGCGGCCACCCCGTAAGCGTTCCCGCCGGTGCCGGGCGGGTGCGCACCTCCACGCCGCACCCGCCGCGCCGTGCGGGCCGCCCCTGCCCGGGCCGCGCCCTCACACGCCCCGGTCGCGTCCCCACATGCCCGGGCCGCGCCCTCGCACGCCCCGGCCGCGCCCCCACACTCCCCGGCCACGCCCTCGCGCGCCTCGGCCCGGGCACGGCCCCCACATGCTCCGGCCGCGTCCCCATGCGCCCCGGCCGCGCCCTCGCGCGCCCCGGCCTGAACCACTCCTGAAGTCCGGGCCCGCCGGCCCGGCCCGGCGGCTCCGACGTCGGGCGCCGTGATCCCGTCGGGGAGCCGAGGCCGCCTCCGGCGACGGCCCTGACCCGGCCCTCGGGGACGGCGCCGGCTGCGCCGACGGCTCGGCGTTGTGCGCCGGATGTCCGTCTCCGCCTGGCTGAATGGGCATCCGATGCCGTGACTTCATTACTTTCCGTTGTACTCACGTGACCTTCTGTGTTAACCCTTGTCGGGTCGTGCAGTCGGGGTGTGCGCACTGGTCTGCGGAGGCGAGGAGACACGATGACGTCTGATCCCCAGTGGCCCGGGACGGACCCTCTCCAGCAGCTCCACGCCGCGGCGGCCGAGCTGGCCCGGACGGCGGAGGAGATCCGGGAGATCTGCGCGCGCACGACGGCCGCGCTGACCGCCGCCGCCACCCGTTCCCCGGGATTCCCCTCCGGGATCCACTGGAGCCTGCTGCGCGCGCTGACCAACCGCGGCGGGCTCGGCTACGCCTTCGAGGGCGGGCGGTTCGGCGGCCCGGCCGCCCGCCTGGGCGCGCTGGCGGGGCGGAGCAGCCTCGCCACGCTGGTCGCCGTCACCTCCCTCCGGCTGCGGATCGCCGGCGTCCTGCACCAGCACCCGGAGCTGGCCGCCGACCCCGTCATGCGGCGGCTGCTCGACGCGGTCGGCGCCGATCGCGACACCGAGGCGGTCCGGGCCATCCGGGCCCTGTTCAGGGAGAAGAGGACCGTGCGGGCGGTCAGCGACATCGCGCCGATCCTCGGCGAGGTGCTCGCGATGCGGGCGCTGTTCGACGACAACCCCTTCAACGACCAGAGCGGCCGGCCGGCGGCGGCGGACCGGGGGCCGGCCGCCGAGCCCCTGCCCGGCCTCCCGGGCGGGGCGACCCGGAGACGGGACGGCGGCGAGGGCGCCGCCGGAACGGCCTGCGCCCCCCACGGATCCAGGTGGCTGCTCCTGTTGACCGGGCTCGCCGGGCTGGTGATCGCCGCCGCGTGTCTCCGGCGCGCCCGCCGGGCTCCGCGCGGGTGACGGGGATGGCCGTAACCCCCGGATACGGGGCGCTCGCCGAGCAGCTCGCCGCCGACGCCGCACGGCTGGCCGACCACGCGGTCAGGCTGGGCGATCTCGCCGCACGCGTCCGCGGCAACCCGATCGTGTCCGGGTGGTTCGGCGAGCTGATCGACGGCCAGATCGCCCGCTGCGCCGCCGCCTCGGCCGATCTCACCCGGGCCGCCGTGGCCACCGGCGAGCGCGCCGCCAGGGAGCGGGACCGCACCGCCGGGGAGGAGGACGACGTCCCGCGGCCCGCCGTCCCCCCTGAACCGCGGCCGCCCGGATGAGGGGCGAGCCGTCCGGATCCCGATGAGACCACTTCGACCGTCCGGATCCTGATGAGACCACTTCGACCGTCCGGATCCTGATGAGACCACTTCGACTGGCCGGATACCGATGAGACCACTTCGAGAGGAGACTTCATGCCCACCGATCCGCACCACTCTCAGCCGCCCGCCGATCCACGGCGCCCCGAGACGCCCGCCGGTCCGCACCTGTCCGGGCCCGACCACGCATCCCTCAGGCCGGGCCACCGGCGGGTCCCCCCGCAGCTGGTCAGAACGGTGCGGGAGGGCCTGCCCGACCGTCAGGACACGCCGAAGCGGGTCCTGGTCATCGGCGCCGGCATGGCGGGCCTGGTCGCGGCCTACGAGCTGATGCGCCAGGGGCACGACCCCGTCGTGCTGGAGGCGCAGCAGCGCGTCGGCGGGCGTGTCCACACCCTGCGCGGCTTCGCGGAGGGGCTGTACGCCGAGGCCGGGGCCATGCGCATCCCCCGGGTCCACGACCTGACGCTGGCCTACTGCCGCGAGTTCGGGCTCGGCCTGCGCCCCTTCGTCATGGGCAACCCCAAGACCCTCGCCTTCATCCAGGGCAGGCGCATGACGATGGAGGACCTCAACGCAGATCCCGGCCTGGTGGACTTCGAGCTGGCCGAGCACGAACGCGGCAGGACCTACGAGGAGCTCTGGGAGGCGGCCACCGCGGAGATCCGGGAGCGCTACTCGAGCGAGGGGGACGCCGCGCTCGACCGTCTCTGCGCCGACTACGACCACCACTCGATCCGCAGCTTCCTGCGGGAGCGGGGCTTCTCCCCGGGAGCCGTCGAGCTGTACGGGATCATGAGCTTCCGCGAGTCGAACCTCAACGCCGCGGTCATCGAGCAGTTCCGGGAGATCATCGGCCGGGCGTTCGAGGACATGCAGGAGATCGTCGGAGGGGCCGACCGGCTGCCCGCCGCCTTCTACGAGCGGCTCAAGGACCGCGTGCGCTTCGGCCACGAGGTGCACGCGATCGAGCAGGACGACCACTCGGTGACCCTGCACGTCAAGACCGCTGCCGGCCGTACCGCCGTGACGGGCGACTACGCCGTGTGCACCGTGCCCTTCTCCGTGCTCCGTGACATCGAGACACGGCCGGCCTTCACCCGGCGCAAGCAGCGGGCGATCAGGGAGCTCAACTACAACGCCTCGACCAAGATCCTGTTTCAGGTGCGCGAGCGGTTCTGGGAGCGCACCGACGGGATCGTCGGCGGGACCACCGTGACGGACCTGCCCGTCCGCCGGATCTGCTACCCCTCCCACTCCGACCCGGACGAGCGCAGGGGCGTCCTGCTCGCCAGCTACACCTGGGGCCAGGACGCGCTGCGCTGGGGCGCGATGAGCAGGGAGAAGCGGATCCAGCAGGCCGTGGAGGACGTCGCGAAGGTCCATCCGGAGATCGTTGACGTCTTCGAGTTCGGGGTGAGCCACGCCTGGTACGAGGATCCCTTCGCGGCCGGCGCCTTCGCCCTCTTCGAGCCGCACCAGCAGTCCACCCTGCACGAGGCGATCATCCAGCCGGAGGGGCGCGTCCACTTCGCCGGCGAGCACTGCTCGCTCTGGCACGCCTGGATCGAGGGCGCGCTGGAGTCGGGGCTCCGCGCCGCCGCCGCCGTCCACGCGGGCCCCGCCTGACCTTCTCCCGGGGCGGTGGAATTGATCACTTGGGCATGATGTTCGATTGACCAATAGGCACACCGCCGATCGTGGAGGTCCACGTGGGAAAGCTGAACGATGACGCCAAGCAACTGCTCGGCCAGCCGATTCACGGCTGGGTGACGACCGTCCGCCCGGACGGCTCGCTGCACAGCACGGTCGTCTGGGTGGACGTCGACGGGGACGACGTCATCTTCAACACGGCTGTCGGCCGCGCCAAGGAGCGCCACCTGCGTGGCAACCCGCAGGTGTCGGTGAGCGTCCTGGACCCCAAGGACGCCTTCCACCTGGTCAGCATCTCGGGCACCGCGGAGCTGGAGCTGGAGGGGGCCGACGAGGTCATCGACGGTCTGGCCGGCAAATATCTCGGGGTGGAGAGCTACCCCTACCGGCAGCCGGGTGAGCAGCGCATCACGGTGCGGGTGAAGCCGGACCAGGTGATCTACAGTCCGGGCAGCTGAGCGGCGTCCTCCGGTGGGTCCGCCTCCCGGCTACCATGTCGCCCGGTACCAGGACATCGGAAGGACCGGGTGTTGAAGGATCTAGGAGACGGGTTCCGCGCCTTCTGGCGGGAGCGTCACCTGTGCACGCTGAGCACGGTGCGGGCCGACGGCACGCCGCACGTCGTCCCCGTGGGGGCGACGCTGGACGTCGACTCCGGGATCGCCAGAGTGATCACCTCCGGTGGCGCGCACAAGGTCCGCCACGTGCGCGCCGCCGGCGGCGAGGGCGCGGCGGTCGCGCTCTGCCAGGTGGACGGGCGGCGCTGGTCGACCCTGGAGGGACGCGCGGTGATCCGTGAGGACCCCGAGTCGGTCGCCGACGCCGAGCGCCGCTACGCCGAGCGTTACCGGCAGCCCCGCGAGAACCCGGCCCGGGTCGTGATCGAGATCCGCGTCACCCGGGTGCTGGGCAATGTCTGACCTCGTCACGGTCGTCGGCATCGGGGCGGACGGCTGGGCGGGCCTGTCCCCGGCGGCGCGGCGCGAGCTGCACGCCGCGCAGGTGCTGATGGGCAGCGCCCGGCAGCTCGCGCTGGTCCCCGAGCCGACCGCCGAGCGCGTCACCTGGCCCTCGCCGCTGCTCCCGGCCCTGCCCGCGCTGATCGCCTCCCACCAGGGCCGCCGGGTGTGCGTGCTGGCCAGTGGCGACCCCATGTTCCACGGCATCGGCACGACGCTGGTCCGGCTGCTCGGCACCGACCGGGTCAGGGTGCTGCCGCACCCGTCGTCGGTCTCGCTGGCCTGCGCCAGGCTCGGCTGGGCCGTCGATCAGGTCGAGGTGGTCAGCGTGGTGGCGCGGCCGGTCGAGTCGCTGCACACCGCGCTCCACGAGGGCCGCCGGGTACTGGTCCTCAGCTCCGACGGCGGCACCCCGGCCCGGGTCGCCGCGCTGCTGGCCGCACGCGGATACGGTGGGAGCCCGATGACGGTCCTGGAGCGGCTCGGCGCCGCCGAGGAGCGCGTGATCTCCGGTACGGCGGGCGGCTGGTCCCTGCCGGCAGCCCACGACCTCAACGTCGTGGCCGTGGAGTGCCGTGCCGACGCCGGGACCGTGCCCCTGCCCTGCGTCCCGGGCCTGCCGGACGGGGCGTTCGAGCACGACGGCCAGCTCACCAAGAGCGAGGTGCGCGCGGTGACCCTGTCCCGGCTCGCGCCCGTCCCCGGCGAACTGCTGTGGGACGTCGGCGCGGGGGCGGGCAGCATCGCGATCGAGTGGATGCGCGGCCACCCGGCCAACCGGGCGGTGGCGGTGGAGAGCCACCCCGAGCGGGCCGCGCGGATCTCCCGCAACGCCGCGGGGCTGGGTGTGCCCGGCCTGAGCGTGGTGGCCGGGGCGGCTCCGGCGGCGCTCGCCGGCCTGGAGCCGCCCGACGCCGTCTTCATCGGCGGCGGGGTGACCGTCCCCGGGGTGGTGGAGGGCTGCTGGGAGGCGCTGCGGCCCGGCGGCAGGCTGGTCGCCAACGCGGTGACCGTGGAGTCCGAGGCGGTCCTGGCCTCCTGGTACGGCGAGCTCGGCGGCGACCTGGTCCGGCTGGCCGTCAGCAGGGCCGCGCCGGTAGGTGGGTTCACGGGCTGGCGCCCCATGATGCCGGTGACGATCTGGACGGCGGTCAGGCCGGCCGCCGTGGACGCCGGGCGGTGACGCCGGATGGCACGGCGGCGCGGTGGGGCGAGGCACGGCGGGGTGATGGGTGATGTGGCCGGCCGGGGCGGAACGGAGAGTGGCCGAGATGGCCGGTGGCGCGGTGGGGTACGGCCGGACGGCCGGTGGGGACGGAGCACGGCCGGACGGCTGGTGGCGCGGCCGGATGGCCGATGGGGACAGAACGTGGCCGGACGGCCGGTGACACGGCCGGTGGGACGGTGGGGCGTGATGGGACGGAGTGTGGCCGGATGGCAGGCGGCATGATGACATGTGACGGGCGCTCGCGCGTCCCGGTGGAGGATGAGCGATGACGGTGCGGTTCATCGGGGCGGGCCCCGGCGCCGTCGACCTGATCACCCTGCGGGGACAGCGGGCGGTCGCGTCCTCGCCGGTGTGCCTGTACGCGGGATCCCTGGTCCCGGCCGAGCTGCTGGAGTGGTGCCCGCAGGGGGCGCGGCTCGTGGACACCGCCAAGATGGCGCTGGATGAGATCGTGGCGGAGATGCTCGCCGCCCACGGGGCCGGTCACGACGTGGCCCGCCTGCACTCCGGCGACCCGTCGGTGTTCAGCGCGATGGCCGAGCAGATGCGGCGGCTGGACGCGGCCGGGGTGCCCTACGAGGTGGTCCCCGGCGTGCCCGCGTTCGCCGCGGCCGCCGCGTCGCTGAAGCGGGAGCTCACCGTGCCCGGGGTGGGCCAGACGGTGGTGCTGACCCGGACCTCGGCACGGGCCACCCCCATGCCCGACGGGGAGGACCTGGACACGCTCGGCCGCAGCCGGGCCACGATGGTCCTCCACCTGGCCGTGCAGCGCGTCGAGGCGGTCGCCGAGGAGCTGATCCCCAACTACGGCGCCGACTGCCCGGTGGCCGTGGTGGCCCGGGCCAGCCGGCACGACGAGGTGATCCTGCGCGGAACCCTGGCCGACATCGCCGACCGGGTCCGTGCCGCGGGGGTCGTCCGCACCGCGGTGATCGTGGTCGGCCGGGTGCTGACCGCCTCGGAGTTCCCCGACAGCCACCTCTACTCGGCGGCCCGCTGCCGTGACTGACCCCGGCGCGGCCGGATCAGCCGGCGCGGCCGACGATCACGCCGGCGCGGTCGATGACGACCACGTCCACCGTCACCGGTGCCTCGCGCAGCACGCCGGCGGCTGTCAGCCGGGCGCGCTCGGCGACCAGGTCGCCCAGCGGCAGGCCCGCCTCCTGGCAGAGCCGGAGCGCATGCAGGGCCGTGTTGGCCGTCAGCACCCGCCCGGCCAGCGCCTCGTCCCCGCCCGCCGAGCGGACGATCTCGGCGAGCATGCCCGGGTTGACCTGCGAGCGGCCCGAGTGGAGGTCCAGATGGCCGTCGGCGAGTTTGGAGAGCTTGCCGATGCCCCCGGCGATGGTCAGCCGGGGCACGGGATGCCTGCGCAGATACTTCAGCACGGCTCCCGCGAAGTCGCCCATGTCGAGCAGCGCGTCCTCCGGCAGCCCGTACAGCTCGGCCGCGACCCTCTCCGAGGTGCTCCCGGTGCATCCGGCGACGTGCCGGCGGCCCGCCGCCCTGGCCACGTCGACGCCGCGCCGGATGCTGTCGATCCAGGCCGAGCACGAGTACGGCACCACGATGCCGGTCGTGCCCAGGATGGACAGCCCGCCCAGGATCCCCAGCCGGGGGTTCCAGGTCTTCCTGGCCAGCTCCTCGCCGTGCTCCACCGAGATCTCCACGACCACGTCACCGGTCCCGCCGTGCCGGGCGGCCACCGCGGCGACGTGCTCGCGCATCATCCGCCGGGGGACCGGGTTGATCGCCGGT
>NZ_JBSFPS010000220.1:0-17735 GCF_053588315.1 Streptosporangium sp. NPDC003464
GCCGCCGGACAATCATTCAGGAAAGGCCATCCCTTCGGGGGTGGCCTTTCCTGCGTTCCGGGGACTTTTACCCGAGCCCGGCACCCCGAGACCGGCACCCGGGCCTCCGCCCGCCAAGAGGTCGACGCCTGGGAGGCCCGGCCCCCCTGGCGTCAGGGGCGAACCCTTGACTCCGGAGGACGCGCCGGCCCCACTGAGGCCGGCGCGTCGGGCAGGGCCCGGCCGGAGCGACCCGGATCAGGAGCAATCTGGATCAGGGAGCGACCCGGATCAAGGCGTGATCCGGATCAAGGAGCTGTCCGGATCAGGGCGTGATGAACAATCAGGGCGTGATGAACAGGCCGTCGCCGACGGTCCGCTCGCTGCCGTCGGAGGGCCGGTTGATGACCTTGTGGTTGACCACCATCGCGGTCGAGCCGCCACCGTCGAGGTTCATCGCCTGCTTGGCGCCCAGCCAGCGCATCAGCTGAGCCGCCTCCACCATCGAGGCGCCCACGGTGACGCCCGGGTTGCGGCCGTCCACGGTCGCCAGGATCAGGCCGCCGGACTTGGTGATGCCGACCAGCGTGCGCGGGTGGCGGCGGAGCATCATCACGACCGACGCGTGCCCGTCGGCCTGGGCGGTGATCCGTACCCGGCCGTTCCTGAGGAGCCCGACGCCCCCGCCCATGATGTATGTCTCGGGGGTGAGGGGGACGGCCCGCTGCGTCCGCAGGTCGATGACTCTGGTGTCCAGCTTCATGATGGAGGTCTCCAGGGCGTGCTCCCGGAGCCAGTCGGCCATGATGCCGGTGCCGTGGAGCACGTAGGCGCCGCGCGGGACGGCGCCGCCGGCCTCCCGGGCGTTGACGATCCGCCCCTGGGCGTCGACCACGATCTCGGCGCCGCCGTCGGCCGCCGTCTTGGTGCCGAACTCCTCGGTGTAGAGAACGAGCTCGTCCGCTCCGGCGGCCCGGTTGACCCCCTTGACCTCGGTCTTCGCTCCGTCGGCGGGGATCGCGGTGATCGCCGTCTGCAGCTCGGTGATCCGAGCCTTGCGCCCGTTGATGACCAGGCCGCTGCGGCCGGGTACCGCCTCGCTGAGCAGCTTGCCGCCCACCACCGAGACGCCCATCGGGTCGCCCTGGAGCGCCCTGGGCGTGTGGATGTTGAAGAAGCCGCCGTTGACCCCGGCGATGGCCTTGGTGAGCTTGGACATGGAGCTGGTGGTCTCACGCTTGGCGACGCTGGTGCCGACGCTGGTCCTGAAGGATCCCTTGAAGGTCTTCGGGTCCACCATCAGCACGCGCATGTCCCAGGGGCCGGTGGTCTCCAGGCCGTCGTCGCCGAGATAGTCGGTCTTGGCCCGGATGCCGGCCTCCTTGAGCTCCTTCACCATCTTGTCGGCCTTGGCGCGCTGCTTGAACGTCCACAGGCCGACGCGGACCAGGTAGCGCTCCACGGCCGGAGCGTCCGCGGCGGCGGGCTGCACGATCTTCTCCACAGTGGGAGTGAAGCCCGCGGCCGCGACCTCTTCGGCCTTCGTCTGGGCGGTGGTCAGCCTGCCGTCGTCGTGCCCGTTGGGCATCAACACCGTCACGGTCCATCCCTGGGTGGACGTGCCGTACATCACGTTGAAGAGGTCGACCCCCGGCGCGATGCTGCGCTGGTTCTTGACCGGGATCCCGTTCTGGCCGAGCGGGAAAGCCGAGGAGGGGAAGGTCTGACCCGCCCGGTCGGCCTGGGCGGGAATCGCCGTGATGGTAAGTGCTATGGCTGAAAGCCCGACGATGATACGTCGCGACATGTATCTCTCCCCGTTGGTGACCAGACTTCGGTGCACCATCGTGCCGAGATCTACCTGTCAAGGGGAGCGAAACACGCCAAACACCACAAGAAAGTGTTGTCGCCTGGGCGGCGCCATATGCGGAACGACGGAATTCGCGTAGTCCCGGGCTGCCCCCATCGGGTCAACCGCGCTGGTCAATACGGGTTAGCCCACGTCGTTTCGCTGCGCGGGCGGCAATACGGCGCTACGGTGCAGTAGGCCGCATTCCCTCAGTTCAAGCGGCACGTCTTTCCGAGAGGCAGCCGTCATGGGGCTGAACATTCTCATTGTGATCATCGCGAGCATGGTCCTGGGTTTCATCCTTGGCGTGATCCTGGCGCGACCGCGCCGCTGGGATCTCTATGTCTGCGCGGACGACACCATCCACGTCGACGTCACATCCGACCGAGACGGCTAGGCGGGCGCGGACCGGCAGGCGCGACAGGCGGGCGCAGGCCGTACGGAATCTGGGTCCCGTACGGCCTGCGCCGTAAGCTCCGTCAGGACAGGCAGTGATAGACCTTGCGGAGGGTCTCGTGGACGATCCAGGTCGTCTTGGCGCCGTCGGCGAGCAGGCAGACCGATCCCGGGACGAGTTCGACGGCGGCGCCGCCCTCCACCTCCACGGTGGCCCGGCCGGACAGGACCACGAAGATCTCGTCGCGCTCGACGTCGGTCACCGTGCCCGGGGTGATCTCCCAGATTCCCCGGCTCTGGGAGCCGTCGGGGGAGGACCACAGCTCGGCCGAGGAGACCTGCGGTGAGCCGGCGATGATCTGGGCGGGGTCCAGCTCGTCGGGCGACAGCCGTACCTCGCCGGTGGGGACGGCGAAGATCCCGGCGGCGGTGACCATACGGGCCAGGTCGGCGGTCTCGGGGACGAGGATGTCAGGCATGGGGGCCTTTCAGGATCTTTCAGGTGCGGGGGTTGTCTCTCCGGAACGATTCCAGCGCCAGCAGCGCGACGTGAAGGGAGAGACAGGACTCGACATCGTCCAGGTCGGTGTCGAGGATCCGTTCCAGCCTACGGAGTCGGTCGTAGAAGGCGGGCCGGGACAGGTGGGCCTTCTGGGCGGCGACGGCCTTGTTGCGGCCGGAGTCGAGATAGACCCGGAGGATCCTGGTCAGGTCACCGCCGCGCTGGGCGTCGTGGGCCAGCAGGGGGCTGAGCTCGCGCTCGGCGAAGGTCTGCAGGCGGGCGTCGTCTCTGAGCAGGTGCAGCAGGCCGCGCAGGCGCAGGTCGGGGAGGCGGTAGAAGGCCCGGCCGTCGGGCTGCCGGACGGCCACGTCCGCGACCTGCTCCGCCTCGAGGAAGCTCCGCCGTACGTCACGGAGGGATTCGACCACCGAGCCGGCGGCGAGGACGAACGGGGTGGTGAAGGCCATGCGCAGGCGGTCGGCGAGCGTGGTCAGCGCGGGCTCGGGGAAGGTGCGCGGAGGCAGTGGGAGCAGGACGCCGACGCGGTTCTGGTTCAGGGCGCCGACCAGGGCGGGGAATCGGGCGTCGCGGCAGGCGGCCGCGGCGGCGTCGGCCAGTTCGCCGAGCCGGGCCAGCTGTTCCTGGCCGTCCAGCGCGCTCTCCGGGGGCTCGGTCAGGCGGAGCACCACGCTGATCAGCTTGCGGCCGGTCAGCGGGACGCCGACCGCCCGGGCGCGGGCCGCGGCCTCGTCGGGATCGGCGTAGGCGTGGGTGAGGATGCCGGTGATGATCGTGCCGTGGGCCTGGCGCTCCAGTGACTCCTGGTGGCGCTCCAGCAGGCGGCCGAGCGCGAGGGTGGTCGCGGCGCGTTCGGCGAGCACGATGTCGCGCGGGCCGGGCTCACCGTCGCAGAGCAGGATCAACCGGCCCCAGTCCTGCCCCCGGGCGCCGACCATGGTGACCAGCCAGCCGGAGGCCGAGTCGTAGGCGGTCCGCTCCTCCGGCGCCACCGCCCGGGACCGCGTCTCCCAGCTCGCCAGCAGCGTCCCGGTGTCACGCCCGGCCGTCTCGCAGGCGAGGACCTGGTGGGCGAGGTTCTCCAGCAGGACCGGCCGTCCGGACAGCCGCGCGACCTGGCTGAGCACCTCGGCGGGGGAGGCGCCCTCGACCGACAGCTCGGTGAAGACCTCGTGGAGCTGTTCGGAGGCGCGCAGCTCCTCCAGCTGGATGTCGATGATCCTGGCGTGGACCGACTCGGTGATCTGCACGAACGGGGTCTCGCGGGCCAGCGTGATCAACGGCAGGCCGTGCTCCTCGGCGGCGCTGACCACGCCCCGGGGCAGTTCCCTGACGAACTTGCGGCCCAGTTCCACGATCAGCCCGGAGGCGCCCACGGCGGCCAGCTCCGCGACGTACTGGACCAGTCTCTCGGGGGCGTCGGGGAGCGCGACGCCGGTGGTGAGCACCAGCTCTCCGCCGCGCAGCAGGTGGGCGATGTCGGTGACCTCACCGACATGGACCCAGCGCACCCGGGTGTCCAGCCGGTCGGCTCCCGCGACGACCCGGGGGTTGCCTCGGCGGACGGTGTCCAGGGCGAGGACGTCGGCGATGGTAGGGAGCACACACCGAGAGTATCCGATCAGACTGTAAGTCCGGACGATAGTTGCATTACATCTTGTTGCGCCGATCCGGTTGCCGGTCCATGCCCGCCGCCTCGGCTGCCCACCCCCGCCATCAGCGACACCACTGAAGAGGATATGGTGGTGTTGAGATGGGAGGAGGGATCAAGATGTCCCGTCCCGGTTTCAAGGGTTTGATCTTCGCGGCCGTCTCGGCGGTCTGCTTCGGCTTCTCCGGCCCGCTGGCCAAGTCGCTCATCGACGCGGGGCTGTCGCCGCTGCAGGCGGTGTGGACAAGGCTCGCCGGGGCGGCGCTCGTGCTGCTCGTCGCGACCGCCCTGGTCCGGCCGTCCGCCCTCGCCGTCCCCCGACACCGGCTGCGCTTCGTCGCCGCCTACAGCCTGGTCGGCTTCGCCGCGGTGCAGGCCTTCTACTACGGCACGATCGCCCGCCTGCCGGTGGGGGTCGCGGTGCTGTTGGAGTACGCCTCGCCGGTCCTGGTACTGGCCTGGGTACGGCTGGCACGCCGGACCCGGCTGCCGCGTGCCGCCGCGGTCGGCGCCGTCCTGGCGGTCGGCGGGCTCGCCTGCGTCGTCGAGGTGTGGCGGGGTGTCCGCCTCGACGGGCTCGGCCTCGTGCTGGGCCTGGGGACGGCGGTCTGCGCCGCGGTGTACTTCCTGCTCAGTCAGGAGGCGGGAGACGACGTCCACCCGCTCGGCGCGCTCACGTGGGGACTGACCGGCGCGGCCGCCGTGCTCACGCCGCCGGCCGCGCCGTGGCACCTGCCCTGGGACCTGGCCACCGCCGATCTCGTGCTGGGCGGCTGGAGGCTGCCGGCCCCCGCGGTGGTCGGCTGGCTGGTAGTCGTCGGCACCGTGATCGCCTACGCCACCGGCATCGCGGCGGTGCGGGCCCTGACCGCCGCCGTCGCGGCCACGGTCGCCTCGCTGGAGGTGCTCGCCAGCATCCTCATCGCCTGGGTCCTGCTCGGCGAGGCGCTCGGCGCCCCCCAACTGCTCGGCGGCGCCCTGGTGCTGGCGGGTGCGCTCCTGGCGCAGCGGACGGCGGCCGTACGCCCTGCTCCGAGCTTCCGCGCATCTCTGGGCTTTCACGCATCGGCGCAGGTCAAGTCCTTGTCCTGGGGCATTAAGATTACTTGACCCTTTCCCCGCTGAGAGGCGCGATGATGAGCATGGTTGAGGCTTCTGGCTCGGTGGCGCGCGGCTCCGCGCCGGGCGTCGAGGAGCTGGATCTCCGTCAGCTTCTGGCCGGGCTCACGGCCGTGCGTGACGGCGACTTCGGCACTCGCCTGCCCGACGACGGCGACGGGCTGCTCAAAGAGATCGCCACCGTGTTCAACGGCATGGTGGACCAGCTCTCCCTGTTCACCTCCGAGGTGACGCGCGTGGCCCGTGAGGTGGGCACCGAGGGACAGCTGGGCGGCCAGGCCGACGTGCCCGGCGTCTCCGGCACGTGGAAGGACCTGACCGACTCGGTCAACGCCATGGCGGGCAACCTCACCGACCAGGTCCGCGACATCGCCCAGGTCGCGACCGCGGTGGCGACCGGCGACCTGTCACAGAAGATCACCGTGGACGTCCGGGGCGAGATCCTGGAGCTGAAGAACACCCTCAACACGATGGTCGACCAGCTGTCGTCCTTCGCCGACGAGGTGACGAGGGTGGCCCGTGAGGTGGGCACCGACGGCCGGCTCGGCGGCCAGGCCGAGGTGACCGGCGTCGCCGGCACCTGGCGCGACCTGACCGACTCGGTGAACTTCATGGCGGGCAACCTCACCGACCAGGTCCGCAGCATCGCCCAGGTCACCACGGCGGTGGCCAAGGGCGACCTGTCACAGAAGATCACCGTGGACGCCCGGGGCGAGATCCTGGAGCTGAAGAACACCATCAACACCATGGTCGACCAGCTGTCGTCCTTCGCCGACGAGGTCACCCGGGTGGCCCGTGAGGTGGGCACCGACGGCCGGCTCGGCGGCCAGGCCGACGTCAAGGGCGTCTCCGGCACCTGGCGTGACCTGACCGACTCGGTGAACTACATGGCGGGCAACCTCACCGACCAGGTGCGGAACATCTCGCAGGTGGCCACGGCCGTCGCCCGCGGCGACCTGTCACAGAAGATCACCGTCTCGGCCCGGGGCGAGATCCTGGAGCTGAAGAACACCCTCAACACGATGGTCGACCAGCTGTCGTCCTTCGCCGACGAGGTGACGAGGGTGGCCCGTGAGGTGGGCACCGACGGCCGGCTCGGCGGCCAGGCCGACGTCAAGGGCGTCTCCGGCACCTGGAAGGCGCTCACCGAGTCGGTGAACGTGATGGCCGACAACCTCACCGCCCAGGTGCGCAGCATCGCCCAGGTCACCACGGCGGTGGCCAAGGGCGACCTGTCGCAGAAGATCAGGGTGGACGCGCGCGGGGAGATCATGGAGCTGAAGGAGACCATCAACACGATGGTCGACCAGCTCTCGGCCTTCGCCGACGAGGTGACGAGGGTGGCCCGTGAGGTCGGCACCGAGGGCAACCTCGGCGGCCAGGCCACCGTCCGGGGGGTGTCCGGCACCTGGAAGGACCTCACCGACAACGTCAACTCGATGGCCGACAACCTCACCAGCCAGGTGCGCTCCATCGCGCAGGTCACCACGGCCGTCGCCCGCGGCGACCTGTCGCAGAAGATCACGGTTGAGGCCAAGGGAGAGGTCGCCGCGCTCGCGCAGACCATCAACACCATGGTCGACACGTTGAGCGCGTTCGCCGACGAGGTGACGAGGGTGGCCCGCGAGGTCGGCACCGAGGGCGAGCTGGGCGGTCAGGCCCGCGTGCCCAACGTGGCCGGCACGTGGAAGGACCTCACCGACAACGTCAACTCGATGGCCGGCAACCTCACCAACCAGGTCCGCAACATCGCCCAGGTCACCACGGCGGTCGCCCAGGGCGACCTGACCAAGAAGATCGACGTGGACGCCCGGGGCGAGATCCTGGAGCTGAAGACCACGATCAACACGATGGTCGACCAGCTGTCGTCCTTCGCCGCCGAGGTCACCCGGGTGGCCCGCGAGGTGGGCAGCGAGGGGCGCCTCGGCGGGCAGGCCGAGGTCGAGGGCGTCTCCGGGACCTGGAAGCGGCTGACCGAGAACGTCAACGAGCTGGCCGGCAACCTGACCCGCCAGGTCCGCGCGATCGCCGAGGTGACCAGCGCCGTGACCTCGGGCGACCTCACCAGGTCGATCACCGTCGACGCCTCCGGCGAGGTGGCCGAGCTCAAGGACAACATCAACTCCATGGTGAAGTCCCTGCGCGAGACCACCCTGGCCAACCAGGAGCAGGACTGGCTCAAGTCGAACCTGGCCCACATCTCCGGGCTCATGCAGGGACACCGCGACCTCGCCGTCGTGGCCGAGCTGGTGATGAACGAGCTGGCCCCGCTGGTCTCCGCCCAGTGCGGGACGTTCCTGCTCGCGGAGGAGACCCCGGACGGCGCGGAGCTGCGGGTGGTCGGCGGATACGGTCACCGGGAGACCGGCCGTCGTTACGCCCTCGGCGACTCGCTCGTGGGACAGGCCGCGCTCGTCAAGCGCCCCATCCTGGTGGAGGACATCGCCGCCGGTTATCTCACGATCTCCTCCAGCCTGGGGGTGGCGGGTCCGGTCAACCTCATCGTGCTGCCGATCATCGTCGAGGACCAGGTGCTCGGCGTGATCGAGCTGGCCAGCCTCAACAGGTTCACCCAGGTGCATCGGGCCTTCCTCGAACAGCTGGTGGGGACCATAGGCGTCAACGTCAACACGATCGTCGCCAACGCCCGCACCGACTCCCTGCTCGCCGAGTCGCAGCGGCTCGCGACCGAGCTCCAGGTCGGGCAGGAGGAGCTGCAGCGCTCCAACGCCGAGCTGGAGGAGAAGGCGGAGCTGCTGGCCCGCCAGAACCGCGACATCGAGACGAAGAACAGCGAGATAGAGCAGGCCCGGCAGGAGCTGGAGGAGCGGGCCAAGCAGCTCGCGCTCGCCTCCAAATACAAGAGCGAGTTCCTGGCCAACATGAGCCACGAGCTGCGCACCCCGCTCAACTCGCTGCTGATCCTCGCCCAGCTGCTGGCCCAGAACCCGGCCCGCAACCTCACCGCCAAGCAGGTGGAGTACGCCAACGTCATCCACTCGGCCGGCACCGACCTGCTCCAGTTGATCAACGACATCCTCGACCTGTCCAAGATCGAGGCCGGCAAGATGAACATCAGCCTCGAATCCCTGCCCCTGCGACAGCTCCTCGACTACGTCGAGGCGACCTTCCGCCCGCTGACCACGGAGAAGGGGCTGCGCTTCGACGTCAGCGTCGCGCCGGAGGTGCCCGAGGAGCTGCTCGTGGACGAGCAGCGGCTACGCCAGGTGCTGCGGAACCTGCTGTCCAACGCGGTGAAGTTCACCGAGACGGGCTCGGTCCAGCTCCGCATCGAACGGACCGACAAGGTGGACCTCCCGGGAGCCCCCGGGCAGGAGGTCCTCGCCTTCCACGTCGTGGACACCGGCATCGGCATCGCCAAGGAGAACCTCTCCCAGATCTTCGACGCCTTCCAGCAGGCCGACGGCACCACCAGCCGCAAATACGGCGGCACCGGGCTGGGTCTGTCCATCAGCCGTGAGATAGCCGCGCTGTTCAACGGCGAGCTCCAGGCGGTCAGCGCCCTGGGTGAGGGCAGCACCTTCAGCCTCTTCCTGCCGATCGCGGATGTCGCCCCGGCCGGCGCCGGCCCGGCCGTCAGGCAAGCCACGGGGCTCGCGCTGCAGCCGGTCGGCGCGGCGCCCGAGAGGTTCGGCGGGGACGGCCGCCGGCTGCTCGTCGTGGAGTCCCGGCTCAACGGCCTGCTCTCCCAGCTCGCCGAGAGCGTCGTCGCCGACCTGACCGGGACCCACGGGCCGGTCTGGGTCTCCACCGCCAACGACCCCGCGACCGCCCTGGAGATCCTGAACAGGGGCGGCCACCAGTGCGTCGTGCTCGACCTGGGCATGGGGCAGGACGGGGCGGCGGAGTTCCTCCGCGGGCTCGACGAGGACCCGGCCCTGCGCGGGCTCCCCGTGCTCGCCCATCACAGCCGTACGCTCACCCGGCCGCAGGAGAACCTGCTCAAGGGCCGCTCCAACACCCAGCCGCTGGAGCTCCTGCCCAGCCTCGACGAGCTGCGTGAACGCATCACCCTGCACCTGTCGGCCCAGGAGCCGGGCCATGTCCTGCCGCTGGTCCAGCCCAGCCCCGACGAACGGCCGCGGGCGCTGGAGGAGGCGGACACCATGCTGATGAACCGCAAGGTGCTGGTCATCGACGACGACGTGCGCAACGTGTTCGCGCTGACCAACATCCTCGAACTCCACGGCATGCAGGTGCTCTACGCGGAGAACGGCCGCAAGGGCATCGAGACGCTGTCGCGCAACGAGGACGTCGACCTTGTCCTGATGGACATCATGATGCCGGAGATGGATGGTTACGCCGCCACCGCCGCCATCCGCAAGATGCCGCGCTTCGCCCACCTGCCGATCATCGCGGTGACCGCCAAGGCCATGCAGGGCGACCGGGACAAGACCCTGGCCGCGGGGGCCAGCGACTACGTCACCAAGCCGGTCGACGCCCAGGAGCTGCTCTCCCGTATACAGCAGTGGATGGGACTGTGAGCGGTGTCCCGCCGCGTGCGGCGGCGACCGAGTGGTGACCGCCGCGCGCGGGCGGGCCCCTGAGCGCTGACCTCCGTGGGCGGAGGGCCGCCCGGTGATGGTCGCGCCGCTTGGCGACGGTGGCGCCGCGCGATGATGGTCGCGCCAGGCGGCCGGTGCGATGACGGGCGTCCCGGGCCTGGATGACGGGCGTCCCGGGCCGATGGATCACATCCCCGGGGTCCGTGGGTCACGCCCGGGGTCCGTGGGTCATGTCCCAGGCCGATGGGTCACAATGGCCCCTCGGAGGTGGCAGTGGTGATGCGGCGCGGTGTCGTGGCGACGCTGGTCTCGGCGGCGGGTTTCGGGTTCATGCCCGTCTTCGCGTTCTACGCCTACGACACGGGAATGTCGGTGACGACACTTCTCATGCTGCGGTTCGCGATCGCGGCGGCGGTGTTCCTCGGGTGGCTGGGGCTGCGCGGCAGGCTCGGGCGGCTGACGGGGCGGCAGTGGATGACCCTGGCACTGCTGGGCGGCGGCATGTACGCCACGCAGTCGCTGCTGTACTTCACGGCGGTCCAGCGCATCGCGCCGGCTCTCGCCGTGCTGCTGCTGTACGTGTATCCGGGGCTCGTCTCGGTCCTGTCGGCGGTGGTGGAACGCACCAGGCTGAGCTGGACCGTCGTCGGGCCGATCCTGGTGTCACTGGCCGGGCTGACACTGGTGGTGGGCCCGCTCGACGCCGGCCTCGACGTTCTCGGCGTGCTCGCCGCGGTCGGGTCCGCCGTGGCCTACGCCTGCTACATCGTCCTGGGCAGCAAGGTCTCCGCCTCGCTGTCCCCCACGGTCACCACGGCCTACCTGGCGGTGTTCGCCACGGGTTCGTTCGCGCTGCTGGGGCTGGCGACCGGCGGGCTGGATCTCGGCTTCGCGCCGGCCGGCTGGGGCTGGGCGGCGGCCGTGGCGATCGTGTCGACCGTGCTCGCGATCGCGCTGTTCTTCGTCGGGGCCACGGCGCTCGGCCCGGTCCGCGCGTCGATCCTCAGCATGCTGGAGCCCGTCGTGGCGGTGCTCGCCACGTGGCTGCTGCTGGGCGGGGCCCTGTCGTGGCCACAGCTCGCCGGTGGGGCGGTCGTGCTGGCCGGCGCGGTCTGGGGCATCCTGGCGAACTCGGCCCGTGGTGACGCCCCGGCGGAGGAGGAGACCCCGGCCGTGCCGGCGTCCTCGAAGAGAACGGCCGCGTAGGAGACCGCCTCACGAGAGGAGACCACCTCACGAGAGGAGACCACCTCACGCCGGCCGCCCCGTCTCCGGTCTTCACCCTCCCCGGCCTGGGGGCCGTCGTCTTCGAGCCCCGTGCCTCTCCGGCCTGCGGGCTCGCGCCTTGCGGGGGCCGTCGTCTCCACCCTCCCGGCCTCACGCCTTGCGGGGGTCCGCCGTCTCCACCCTCCCGGCCTCGTGCTCCGGGTGGGCCTGCCCCAGGCGGGCCTGCAGGCCGTCGAGGAAGCACATCAGGCCGAAGTCGAAGCTGAGCAGGCGGGTGGTCTCGACGTCGATCTCGGTGCCGTAGTACTTCGCGTGGCGCGCGGCCAGCTCGGGATGGTTGCGGGACGCCTGCTTCACCAGGGGTCTCATCGTCGCCAGCGCCTCCTCGGTGCTCATCTCGCCCGTGTTGGTGATCCTGCGCCAGGTGAGCTCGGGTGTCGTCGCGCCCAGCACGTACGACATGAGCGCGGAGGAGGCGTAATCCTGCTCCAGACCCTTGAACCCGGCCAGCGTGAACGTGCGCAGCAGCTGGGCCGCCAGCTCCATCGCGTTGGGGCCGAGGGCCGGTCTGGTGCCGATCAGCGCGGCCGCCCAGGGATGCGCCAAGAGCGTCGCGCGCAGGCCGTAGGCGAACACCGAGGCCGTGTCCCGCCAGCCGATCACGCTGGGATCGGGCAGCGGCACCTTGCCGAAGACCTCGTCCATGACGAGTTCGAGCAGCTCGTCCTTGTTGGCCACGTGCCAGTAGATGCTGGTCGCGCCGGAGCCGAGCCTGGCGCCCAGGCGGCGCATGCTCAGCGCGTCGAGTCCTTCGGCGTCGAGCAGTTCCATGGCCGCGCGCACGATCTGGTCGCGGCTGAGCGCCGGACTCCTGGAGGTACGGGGCTCGCGGGTCCAGACCGAGGTGAAGTGCTGTTTCACCACTCAAGCATAAATCCACTCGCACGCCGTTCGAGAATTGTCGTACGCTGTGCGGGTGGAATCGAACACTGTGCGAGCAGAGCCGCACCCCCGGCGCTGGTGGATCCTTGGCGTGCTCTGCCTGAGCCTGCTCGTCCTCGTCGTGGACAACACCGTCCTGAATCTGGCCATCCCGGCCCTGATGACCGACCTGGGTGCCAGTCCCTCGGACATCCAATGGATCATCGACGCCTACATCCTGGTCTTCGCCGGGCTGCTGCTCACCTCCGGCAGCCTGTCCGATCGCTACGGCCGCAAGCGTTTCCTGATCATCGGCCTGGTGCTGTTCGGCGGGGCCTCGCTGATCGCCCTGCTGGTCACCGAGCCCTGGCAGCTCATCGCCGCCCGGGCCCTGATGGGCGTCGGCGGCTCCATCCTGATGCCGAGCACCCTGTCGATCCTGATCACCGTCTTCGACGACAGCGAGCGCCGCAAGGCCATCGCCGCGTGGAGCGCGGTGGCCATGGTCGGCGTGATCGCCGGTCCCACGCTGGGCGGTTTCCTGCTGGAGCACTACTGGTGGGGCTCGATCTTCCTGCTCAACGTGCCGATCACGGTCGTGGCCGTCGTCGCGGCCGTGCTGCTGATGCCCGAGACCCGCGGCCCGGCCCGCCGGCTCGACCCGGTCGGCGTGGTGCTGTCCACCACCGGTATGAGCGCCCTGGTCTACGTGGTGATCTCGGCGCCGGGCAAGGGCTGGACCTCCTCCCAGGTGGTGGTCGCCGCGGTGCTGACCGTACTGGCGCTGGGCGGGTTCGTGCTCTGGGAGCGGAGGTCGGCGCACCCGATGCTGCCGCTCGGGCTGTTCCGTGACCGCAACTTCAGCGGGTCGTCGTTCTCGATCGTGCTGATGTCGTTCGGCACCGGCGCGCTGCTGCTGATGCTGACCCAGTATCTGCAGTTCGTGCTGGGCTACGGTCCCATGCAGGCCGGCCTGGCGCTGCTGCCGTACGCCGTGGCCGCCGCCCTCTTCAACGCGGTCGGCGCGGGGCTCGGGCAGAAGGTCAGCAACCGCACGCTGGTCGCGGTGGGAATGTCCGTGATGGCCCTCGGCTTCGGCGTGCTCGCCTTCATGACCGCCGACACCGGATACGGCATGATGATCACCGGTCTGATGCTCATGGGCGTCGGCGGCGGCCTGACCGGGCCCGCGGCCTACGCGACCCTGATGGGCGCGGTGCCGCCCGAGCACGCCGGCGTGGGGTCGGCGCTCAACGACACCGTCCAGCAGGTGGGCATGGCGCTCAGCGTGGCCGTGCTCGGCAGCGTGCTGGCCGGGGTCTACACCTCGTCGATGCCCGCCGGGGCCCCGGCCGCGGCCCGGGACTCGATCGGCGGCGCGCTCCTGCTCGGGGATCCCGGGCTGGCCCGGACCGCGCGGGAGGCGTTCGTCTCGGCCATGGCGTTCGGCTCCTGGGTGGGCGTCGGCTTCACCCTCGCGGCCGCCGCGCTGGCGTTCGCGGTGCTGCGTCCCGCCCCCGCGGCCCCGGCCTCAGAGCCGGACCTGGTGGAAACGGGGAGCTGAGACGTTCTCCAGGCTGTCGAGCTTGTGCACCCGCTCGTCGTGGCCGATCTGCCGGAGCAGGTCGGCCACCGACGCGTAGCGGCCGTACTCGGCGGCGTAGGTGCCCGGGTCGGGCTGGAACTCCAGCTCGGGGTGCTCGGCGACATACGTCATGTACTCGTGCTCGGCGTGGTCCTCGAACTCGGCGTTGAGCCTGTAGCTCAGTTCCGGCCTGACCAGGAACAGCACCCAGGACACGTGGTAGTAGAAGAACGCGATGAACCAGGGCGCGAGCCTGTGCAGCAGCCAGTTCTGCCGGTCGCCGTTGCGCTGGACGAGGTCCTGCATGATGAGCAGGTGCCACTGCTCGTTGTCCTGGTCGGCGCGGGCCTCCACGATCCGGTCGAAGACCCGCCTGGCCAGGGCGGACCTGCCGTGGTGGCGGTGGAGCGCCCAGTAGCCCATGCGCTCCCAGGCCTGGTACGGCACGCGGGCGATGATCTCCAGCATGGCGAACTTCGTGTACGAGCCCTCCCTGCCGTAGAGCAGGTCCACGGGCTTGAACATCATCTTGGCGAGCAGGCCGTACTCCATCCTCGGGGAGTCCAGCGTCTCGCGCTGGGCGGTCCTGAGCCGGTGGCCGTCGAGCTTGGGCGGGCCGGCCGGGGCCTCGGGGCGGTCGATCGTGAGGGTCATGGCGGGGGTGCCTCTCGTCGGATCTCGTCGGTCTCGTCGGATGACTCGATGGTGGAGGAGGAGACCCCCGCCGGTCGTCGGCCGTGGGGATGCGGACGCGGTGCCTCTCCGGGAGTAACCGGCGCCCCCGCGCTACACCGCCAGGCGGACGGGACATCCCCTAGGGGTAGAGGGATGTTCCGGGGAAAAGCCGCAAAAATTCATGCATTTCAGATTGCTTTAGTAGGAAATTTGGGTGACGATGAGGGCATGAGTCGCTCAGCCGCGGTCGCCGGCCGCCCTCCCGGGGCGCGGCCCCTCGTGGCCGTCTGACCCTGTGCCCGGACGGGGAACCTGGGGGGTGCTCCCGTCCGGTGTCCTGTACGGCTTGCGCCAACCGTCGCAGGGCGCAAGCCGTACAGGACCCCTCCGCCCCGCGCCGGCGGGCTGGCCGGCCGTGGAGGACCCCACGGTGACAATGTGACGGGTTAACCGGACATCTCCCGACACATTGATGGTGGGAGCGGCCGCCCCGAGCCGCGATACTCGATACATGTCGGACCTTCTTGCACGCCACCGGGCGGTAATGCCCAACTGGGTGGCCCTTTACTACAACGAGCCCATCGAGATCGTCGGCGGCAAGGGCAACCGGGTCGTCGACGAGTCGGGCAAAAGCTATCTGGATTTCTTCGCGGGCATCCTGACCAACATGATCGGGTACGACGTGCCCGAGGTGCGTGAGGCCGTCGAGCGCCAGCTCGCCACCGGCGTCGTGCACACCTCCACGGTCTACCTGCTCCGCGGCCAGGTCGAGCTCGCCGAGAAGATCGCCAGGCTGTCCGGCATCAAGGACGCCAAGGTCTTCTTCACCAACTCCGGCACCGAGGCCAACGAGACCGCGCTGCTGCTGGCGACCTACGCGCGCAAGTCCGACCAGGTGCTCGCCATGCGGCAGAGCTACCACGGCCGCTCCTTCGGCGCGATCAGCGTGACCAGCAACCGCAGCTGGAAGAACAACTCGCTGTCGCCGCTGAACGTGCACTTCCTGCACGGCGCCGACCGCCACCTCACCCAGTTCCGCGGGCTGTCGGACGCCGACTACATCGCCGCCTGCGTCGACGACCTGCGTCACGTGCTCGCCACCTCCGTCGCGAGCGACGTGGCCGCGCTGATCGCCGAGCCGATCCAGGGCGTGGGCGGGTTCACCATGGCCCCCGACGGGCTGTTCGCCGCCTACAAGGAGGTCCTGGACGAGCAGGGCATCCTGCTCATCTCCGACGAGGTGCAGACCGGCTGGGGCCGCACCGGCTCGGCGTTCTTCGGCATCCAGAACCACGGTGTCACGCCGGACATGATGACCTTCGCCAAGGGGCTGGGCAACGGTTTCGCGGTCGGCGGCGTCGTGGCCCGCGGCGACCTGATGGACAACCTGCACGCGGTCGGCCTCGCGACCTTCGGCGGCAACCCGATCTCGATGGCCGCCGCCAACGCGACGCTGGACTACGTGCTCGACCACGACCTGCAGGCGAACGCGGCCCGGACCGGCACCCTGATCATCGACGGGCTCCACGAGGCCGCGGCCCGCCTGCCGATCGTCGGCGACGTCCGCGGGAAGGGCCTGATGTTCGCCGTCGAGCTGGTCGACCCGGCGACCGGCGCCCCCTCCCCGGCGCTCGCGGCCCGGTTCATGGAGGAGACCAAGAAGGCCGGTCTGCTCGCGGGCAAGGGCGGCCTGCACGGCAACGTGCTCCGCATGGCCCCGCCCCTCACCCTGACGACGGACGAGGCCGCCGAGGGCCTCGGGATCATCGTCAACGCGCTCGAAGTCATCAACGCTGAGGTCGTCTCGTCGTGAAGAACGTCACCCACTGGATCAACGGAGCCCCCGCCGAGGGCTCCGGCCGCACCTCCGAGATCTTCAACCCGGCGACGGGCGAGGTCAGCGGACGGGTCCACCTGGCCTCGGTGGCCGAGGTCGACGCGGCCGTGGCCGCCGCCGCCGCGGCCTACCCGGCCTGGCGGGACGCCTCGCTGGTCAAGCGGTCCCAGGTGCTCTTCCGCTTCCGTGAGCTGATGTACGCCAACCGTGACGAGCTCGCCCGGCTCATCTCGGCCGAGCACGGCAAGGTCCACTCCGACGCGCTGGGCGAGGTGGCCCGCGGCCTGGAGGTCGTGGAGTTCGCCTGCGGCATCCCGCACCTGCTCAAGGGCGGTTTCTCCGAGGGCGTCTCCACCCGCGTCGACTCCTACTCGATCCGCCAGCCGCTGGGCGTCGTGGCCGGGATCACGCCGTTCAACTTCCCGGCCATGGTGCCGATGTGGATGTTCCCCATCGCGATCGCCGCGGGCAACGCCTTCATCCTCAAGCCGTCCGAGAAGGACCCGTCGGCCTCGCTGCTGATGGCCGCGCTCTGGCGGGAGGCCGGGCTGCCGGACGGCGTCTTCAACGTCGTCCAGGGCGACAAGGTGGCGGTGGACCGGCTGCTGGAGCACCCGGACGTGCGGGCCGTCTCGTTCGTCGGGTCCACGCCCATCGCCCGATACGTCTACGAGACCGGGACCTCCCACGGCAAGCGGGTCCAGGCGCTGGGCGGCGCCAAGAACCACATGCTCGTCCTGCCCGACGCCGACCTCGACCTCGTCGCCGACGCGGCGGTGTCGGCGGGCTTCGGCTCGGCGGGCGAGCGCTGCATGGCGATCTCCGTCGTGCTGGCGGTGGACCCGGTCGGCGACGAACTGGTCGACAAGATCGTCTCGCGGGTCTCCGAGCTGACCATCGGCCCCGGCGACGACCCGGCCTCCCAGATGGGTCCCCTCGTCACCGAGGTCCACCGCGACAAGGTCGCCTCCTACCTCGACCTGGGCGTCTCCGAGGGCGCCAAGCTCGTCGTGGACGGCCGCCAGACGCCGGTCCTCGGCGGCGGCGCCGCCGCCGAGACTCCGGGCTTCTGGCTCGGCCCCACGGTCCTCGACCACGTCCCGGCCGGCTCCCGGGTCCACCAGGAGGAGATCTTCGGCCCGGTCCTGGCGATCGTGCGCGTGTCCTCCTACGAGGAGGGGCTGGAGCTGATCAACGGCGGCGAGTTCGGCAACGGCACCGCGGTCTTCACCAACGACGGCGGCGCCGCCCGGCGCTTCCAGAACGAGGTGGAGGTCGGGATGATCGGCATCAACGTGCCGATCCCGGTGCCGATGGCCTTCTACAGTTTCGGCGGCTGGAAGGCCTCGCTGTTCGGTGACACCCACGTGCACGGGACCGAGGGCGTGCACTTCTACACCCGGGGCAAGGTCGTCACCTCGCGCTGGCTCGACCCGAGCCACGGCGGAGT
>NZ_JBSFPS010000221.1:0-17683 GCF_053588315.1 Streptosporangium sp. NPDC003464
GGGTCCCGCGCGGGACGTCACACCGGAACGTCCGGCCGGCGACCGTCGTGATCGCGTCCGGCGGGAGCCCGCCGGCCGGGCGGATCGAGCGGACGTTGCGCTCGGAGACCACGTCCCCGGCCCGGACGTCGGCCACGACGTACAGGGACCGGCGGAAGCGCATCCCCTCGCTCTCGGCGGAGACGGGGCGGACCACGGCGCTGCCGAGCGCCTGCCACGCCCGGTCGCTCTCGACGACGAGCGCCGACAGCTCCGCCGGCTCCAGTGAGAACGCCGCGTCGACGCCGCCCCCCGCCCTGTCGAGGGTCACATGCTTCTCGATCACGCACGCGCCGAGCGCGACCGCGGCCACCGCGGCGCCGATGCCCGGGGTGTGGTCCGACAGACCGACCGGCAGCCCGAACGCCTCCGCCAGGACGGGCAGCCGGCGCAGGTTGCTGTCGGAGACCGCCGCGGGATAGGCCGCCGTGCAGCCCAGCAGGGCCAGCTGCCCGCACCCGGCCTCGCGGGCCGCCTGGACCGCCGCGTCCGTCTCCCCCAGGCTCGCCATCCCGGTCGAGATGATCAGGGGTTTGCCGGTCCGGGCCACCCGGCGGATCAGCGGCAGGTCCACGATCTCCGATGACGCGATCTTGTAGGCGGGCGCGTCCAGGCTCTCCAGGAGGTCCACGGCCGTCGGGTCGAACGGGCTGGAGAAGACGGTCAGCCCCGCCGCCCGCGCCCGCTCGAAGATCGGCCCATGCCACTCCCAGGGCGTGTGCGCACGGCTGTAGAGGTCGTAGAGACGCTCGCCGCCCCACAGGTCGTGCCCGCCGGAGATCCGGAACGACGGCCCGTCGGCGTCGATGGTGATGGTGTCCGCGCGGTAGGTCTGGAGCTTGAGCGCGTGCGCCCCCGATGCCGCCACCGCGTCGACGATCTTCATCGCCCTGGCGAGCTCCCCGTCGTGGTTGCCGGACATCTCCGCGATGACGTACGGCGGGACCTGCACGCCGACGGGCCGCCCATTAATGATCATCTTCACTCCGTTGGACTCGCAGCGCCATGTTCCCGCGTGATGTGCGCGCCGTCTGGATCCGCCAGCCGTCCAGCTCCCACTCGGGGAGCTCGTGGAGGGCCACGGGCATCCGCAGCGGCCTGCCGTCGGCCATGCCGGACAGGAACATGTTCCAGGTGGCCGTCTCCTGCTCGACCCGCACGTCCTCGGCGGGCACCTCCATGACGAACTCCCGGCGGTCCTCCGGCCCCGCGGTGGTCTCCACGGGGTAGGACCGCGCGGGGCCGCCCATGACGCTCATCACCAGGGCGACGCCCTCGGCGGTCTCCTGCTCGGCGTGCCAGCCGAGGATCCGCAGCCGGCCGCCGGCCAGCTCGCAGCCGGTCACCGCCGCCCGGGGGCGCTTCACGGTGAGGACGGCGGACCCCTTGTCGTCCACCAGCGGCTGGACCCACATCCCGGCGTCGGTCACGTGGGGGCCGAGGGCCGGGGTCTGCCCCCTCAGCCGCGTCTCCCGGACGATGCCGTCCACGGTGAACCTGACCCACAGCTCCCACTTGGCGGCCTGCTCGCACAGCGGCCCGGGGTCGCAGACGAAGGCGAACCCCAGGTCCTCCCGCTCCACGGGCAGCTCCAGCACCGTGCCGCCCGCGCGTTCGAGCAGCCACAGGTCGATCGAGCACGACGACGACGCCCCCACCATGACCCCCGGCAGCTTCACCCTGCCCTCGCCGTGCAGCCGGCCCTCGCGCCACTGCCAGCCTTCCAGCAGGCCGGTCATCGTGAGCTCCCGCGAGACGTCGAAGACCCAGCGGGGTATCCCGTGCCCCCGCCGGAAGGGATAGTCGGCATACCACTTGCGCCGCGACAGCAGGCTCCGCCGGATGCGGGTCTCGTCCATGCTCTCCCGCTCGAACCGGACCGCCTCGGCCAGCTCCGCGACCTTGCGCCGGTGCATCAGCTGGATCTGCAGCCGGCGGATCGCGGGCAGTTCCAGATATGTCTCCTGGCGCACCGTGTCGAGATAGGAGCAGACGGCGTCCAGCAGGAGATCGGGCTCGACGCCCGCCGCCAGCGCCTCGACCGCCACCCGCAGATCGTTGAAGAGCGTGTCCCGCTCGTAGACACGGCGCAGCCCGGGGGCGTGCTCCTCAAGGAAGCTCGCGGTCTCCATGACGGAGATCATGAGGTCGGTGACGTTCTCCGCCCGGAAGCGGCGCTCGGTGATCGACCCCTCGCGCAGGCGCCAGATGTAGACGACCTCGGAGAGCACGTCCACGGCCTGGGCCCGGACGTGGGCGGGGATGGTCACCGGCATGTCCTCGTACAGCCGGGCGGGGAACTCCATGCCCAGGGTGTCCCAGAACGAGCGCCGGAAGACCTTGTTCCATACCGAGCGGTCGAAGAGCAGGTGCACGTTACGGGTGATGTGCGTGCCCGTCTGGGTCTTCTTGAAGGCGTTGCGGTGCGCCCAGGACTGGACCAGCCCGTCGGAGGTGAGCCGCTGCACGTTGCCCGAGGCGATGTCGGACCCGCTCTGCTCCAGGGAGTCCACCAGGAGCTCGTAGGCGCGCGGGGGGACGATGTCGTCGCTGTCGGCGAAGGCGAGGTACTGTCCCGACGCGTGCTCCACCCCGGTGTTCCTGGCGGGGCCGAGGCCCTGGTTGTCCTGGACCACCACCCGGAAGCGCGGGTCCCGTGAGACGTAGTCCTTGGCTATGACCGCACTCGCGTCCGTCGATCCGTCGTCCACGCAGATGACCTCAAGATCACCGAGTGTCTGGCCCTGGATCGAGGCCAGGCAGTCGTCGAAATACGGTTCGACGTTGTAGTACGGAACAATCACGCTGAGCCGCGGCATACGGTTCACCCCCAGGAACGTTGGACTAACGTGCGGCGTTTCCACCCGGACCGGCGCCGAACATCCGCCGCACCGGACGGAGCGCGGCCGCCGGGGCGGTGATCACACGCCCCAGCCGGGAACCCCCGGAGGGCCGCGGTCTCTTGTCACGCCGCCGTGCCTGTTTGACGGCGCGGACGGCCTTCGCCAGCCGGGCCTCGGCTGCCTCCAGGTCGCGCTCAAGCATGGTGATCTTCTGCTGGGCCTCCTCCAGCCGCGCGCTGAGCCGCCCCCTGGCCGCGTACAGCTCGCGGTAGCCCTCCCACCGCTCCCCGGGCCCGTCCCCGCCGGGGCCGTCCTCCTTCCCGTCCCGGCCGGCCTCCTCCCGGGGACCGTCCTGCGGGGCGGCGCCCAGATCGGCGGCGATCTCCACCTCCAGCTCCGCGCCCCGCCGTACGGTCTCCTCGCCGGCCGTCGCGCCCGCCATCGCCAGCAGCGTCAGCGTCAGCCGGTCGGCGCCGAGCTGCCAGGACCACGGATGCCACTGCCCCGACTCCAGCAGGCGCGCGGCGAAGTGACGCATGATCCGGGCCACGACGGCGCCGGCGTCGAGCTCGCCGGGGAGCTGCCAGCTGGCGTCCAGCATCGCGAACCGGGCGCCGTCGAAGACCACGTTGTCGGCCACGGCGAAGGCCGTCCAGCCGGGCATCCTCCCGTCGCCGCCGTGGCCCTCCAGCCACCGCAGGAAGAGGCCGAGGACCTCGCGGACCGCGACGACGTCGTTGCGCGCGCAGGCCGTCATGAGGATCTCGGCCAGGGACCGGCCCTCGGGGACCGGCCCGTCGAGCAGCCCGGGTGTCCGGGTCACCCGCCCCGACACGCGCAGCGTCCGGTCCCCGCGCGCCCTGCGCGTCCATCCGCCCTGGGCGGCCGGGGCCAGCTCGCAGGGGAGCCGCCAGTAGGGGGCGGCTCCGGCGTCGACGGTCAGCGCCACCGGCAGGGCCGCGGGGCGTGCGCCGTCGGCGTGCGCGGCGACCACCCAGCGGGCCGCGACCTGGGCCCCGAGCCCGCCGGCCATCACCGCGCGTGCCAGGTGCCGCGGGTCGTGGCCCGCCGCGGGCGCGCCGAACGCCCCGGCGCAGGCGGCCACGGTGAGGGCCGCCGGCGCCGAGGCGGCCTCCAGGACCGGGACGTCCATCAGCAGGTGCGGCCCGTACGGCCGGCCGTAGGCCGCGTAGCTCCTGCCCACCGTGAGACCGGCGGCGGTCAGCAGGCCGGTGAGCTGCTCCAGGCTCACCGGGCGGGAGCCGTCCAGCTCGGCGGCCGCCCAGTCGTCGTCCGCGCGCCGATGGACCTCGTGAGGGTCTCCGGCGAGCCGGTGGAGGCCCAGCGGGTTCTCCGCGCCCAGCACGAGCGTCCCGCCGGGGGCGAGCATCCCGGTGAGCCGCTCCAGCGACTCTGCCCAGGTGCCGCCCGCGTGGTCGAAGGAGGTCAGCCGCCCGACCCCGTCGAGGGCGACCACCACGTCGAACGCCCCGGGGAAGGCCGCCTTCTCCAGGCTCCCGCAGTGGACCGTCAGCTCGTGGTGCCCGGCCAGGCGGCAGGCGTCGGAGTAGGAGCGCACCAGCACGCTCGGCTCGCACGCGGCGACGGCCGGATCCTCGAAGAGGCCGGCGGGGTGCGGCCCCGCGACCAGGACCCGCGCGCCGCCGGGAAGGAGCGGGTGCAGCAGCTCGCCGAGCACTCCGGCCCCGTCGGCCCCGGCGCCCGCGGCGTCGGACCACTCAAGCATCTCGCCCCCGATGAGATGTACGCGGGCCGCGGCGTCGTCACAGGTCATTGGTCTCCCCCGACCATCCGAAAACTGTTCTGATCTCTTCGGGGGACGCCAGACATCCGGCCCCCAGCTCCTGTCCGGCGATCTGCCGCGCGGTGGCGAGATCGACCTCGGCGCCGTGGAGCTCCGGCCACAGCCGCCGGATCCGCGCGACCCCGCCGTGCATCGGGTCCTCCCCGGCCAGGACCATGGGGTCGCCGTAGACGGCCGGCTCGCACCCGGCCGCGATGCCGTGGAAGACGGCGGTGCTCAGCCGGTTGGACGCCACCCGCCGGTGCCGGCGGAGCTCGGCGAGCTGCCGGTAGGGGAAGCGCGGATCGGTCCCCTTCTTCATCCAGCCCCGGGCCCCGTGGCTGATCACCCGGAAGCCCGCCCGTTCGTAGAGGTCCCGGACAGCGGGCTCGCCGAACTCCAGCCAGTAGAGGCAGACGGTGACCGGCCCCTGCTCGACCTCGCGGATCTCGTCGATCAGGCGCCGGTGGTCCCCGTCCACGTGCTGGCGCTCCCAGCCGTGGAAGGGATACCAGATCGTGCCCTCCCGCGGCTCCTGCGGCCCGGCCGGCTCCAGCTGCGTCAGGTAGAGCCACGGCGCGCCGATCGGGTAGTAGTCGCGGCGCCCCCGTGCCCAGCCCCGGCGGCGCATCGCGTCGGACCAGACGAACTTCGGCGTCACCGGGACGTATTTCTCACGGGGGCCGAACCCGTCCAGGGCGTTCCAGCCGTGCTGGAGGTAGCCGTTGATGCGCGGCGGCCTGCGCCCGTCGAGCCCGCAGAACCGGGCGAAGACATGGGCGTGCCCGTAGAAGTGGTTCGTGTGGTGCATCGTTTCTCCGCTCAGCCGAGAATCGCGTGGAGAGCTCCGATGACCCGGTCCTGCTCCGAGTCGGTGAGGCCGGGGAACAGGGGCAGCGACAGCTGCCGCGCGTAGAACTCCTCGGCGACCGGGCACATGCCGCGCCGGTAGCCCATGTCCGCGAAGGCGGGGTGCCAGTAGGCGGGCAGGTAGTTCACCTGGACGCCGATGCCGGCCTCCCGCATCCGCTCGTAGACCTCGCGCCGCCGCCCGTCGGGGATCCCCACGGCGTACAGGTGCCAGGCGGGGTCGACATGGGGACGGCAGACGGGCAGCCGCAGCCCGGCCAGACCGGCCAGGGCCCCGTTGTAGCGGGCGACGAGCCGGGCCCGCCGCGCCTTGAACTCGCCCAGCCGCCGTACTTGGCTGATGCCGAGGGCGCACAGGACGTCGGGCAGGCGGTAGTTCAGGCCGAACTCGTGGACCTCCTGGTGCCAGCCGCCCTCGCCCAGCTCGCGCTGCTCCTCCGCCTCCCTGACCAGCCCGTGGTTCCTGAAGCGCCGGGCGCGGCGGAGAAGCTCCTCGTCGGCCGTGGCGACGGCGCCGCCCTCGGCCGTCGTGATCGTCTTGGTGGGGAAGAAGGAGAAGGTCGTCAGGTCGGCGAGCGTGCCCACCGGCCGGTCGCGATAGCGTGACCCGACGGAGTGGGCGGCGTCGCCCACGACCAGTGCCCCGGCCCGCGAGGCGACCTCGCGCAGCGTGTCGTACTCGGCCGGGTGGCCGGCGTAGTCGACGGCCGTGACCACCCGCGTGCGCGGGCCGGCCGCCGCCGCCACGGCCGCCGGGTCGAGGTTGGCGGTGTCGTCCTCCACGTCGGCGAAGACGACGCGGGCGCCGAGCATCACGGCCGTGGCCGCGGTGGCGACGAAGGTGATCGGCGAGGTGACCACCTCGTCCCCCGCGCCGACGCCCGCGGCCGCGTAGGCCGTGTGCAGCGCCGCGGTGCCCGAGGTCACCGACACGCACGGCACGCCTCCGGTCCAGGCCGCGAGCTCCGCCTCGAACGCGGCGACGGCCGGACCGGTGGTCAGCCAGTCTCCCTCCAGGACGCTCAGGACACCTTCGATGTCACGCTCGTCGATCGACTGTCTACCGTACGGAAGCATCAGGTCCTCACCGCGAGCAGCTCGCGGATGTCCTCGGCCGACAGCCACTGGTCGTTGGTGTCGGAGCGGTAGGAGAACCCCTCGGGGACACCCTGGCCGCCGGGCGGCGGGACGTATCCCCAGGTCGCGATGGTGGGCTGCACCACGTAGCGGGTGGCGAGCCGGATCGTCCTGCGGCTGTCGTCGGCGGCGATCATCTCCTCGTGGAGCTTCTCCCCCGGGCGGATGCCGACCTCGTGCATCGCGGCACCCGGGGCGACGGCCTCGGCCAGGTCCATGATCCGCATGCTGGGGATGCGCGGGACGTAGAGCTCGCCCCCCTGCATCAGGTCGAAGGAGTCGACCACGAAACGGACGGCCTGCTCCAGGGTGATCCAGAAGCGGGTCATCCGCTTGTCGGTGATCGGCAGGCTGGCACCCTCGGCCGCCAGTTTCTGGAAGAAAGGGATCACCGAGCCGCGGCTGCCCATCACGTTTCCGTATCTGACCACGGCGAACCGGGTCACATGGTGGGAAGCGTAGTGATTAGCCGATACCAGCAGTTTGTCCGCTACCAGCTTGGTCGCCCCATAAAGATTGATAGGGCTGGAGGCTTTGTCCGTCGAAAGCGCGATCACTTTACGGACGCCGCAGTCGATGGCCGCCTCGACGACATTCTGGGAACCGCTGACATTGGTCAGAACATATTCGAACGGGTTGTATTCGGCCGTGTCGACCTGTTTGAGCGCGGCCGCGTGCACGACATGCTCGACGCCGTGCATGGCGCGGGTCAGACGGCTACGATCGCGCACGTCACCGATGAACCAGCGGAGCCTGGAGTCGTCGGCGAACAGTTGCCGGATTTCGTACTGCTTCAGCTCGTCCCGCGAGAACACGACCACCCGGCGCGGGTCGTGATGGTCGAGCACGTGCCGGATGAAAGCCTTTCCGAATGATCCTGTCGCCCCGGTGACAAGGATCGATGATCCTTCAAGCTCGCCCACCCGAGTCCCCCCATACAAGACTTCCGTAACTTACGGTAGTCATTCAGTGACAAGCTCGTAGCATAACGCAGCATCATCACCGCCCAACCGAGTTAGGAAATGTTTTGGCCGTTCACATCGCCGGAGTCATTCAGGCCCGCATGGGGTCCACCCGCCTGCCGGGGAAGGTCCTGCGGAGGCTGGGCGGGCGCACCGTCCTGGAGCGGGTCGTGCGCGCCGCCTCGTGCGGCGGCGTCCTCGACGACCTCGTGGTGGCCACCACCGCCGAGCCCGCCGACGACGCCGTCGTCGCGGAGTGCGAGCGGCTCGGGGTCCCCTGGCACCGCGGTCCGGTGGACGACGTGCTGACCCGCTTCCTCGGCGTCCTCGACCGGCTGGAGTGCGAGGCCGTCATGCGCCTGACGGCCGACTGCCCACTGCTCGACCCGGAGATCATCGCGATGGCGGCGGGCACCTGGCGGGCCACGCCCACGCTCGACTACCTGAGCACCAGCCCCCAGCCCAGGACCCTGCCCAGGGGCCTGGACGTGGAGATCATCTCCGCGGAGGCGCTCCGGAGCCTCGACGCGGCGGCCACCGGCCACCACCGCACCCACGTGACCTCATACGTCTACACGCACGCCGAGCGCTTCCGGATCGCCGGCCTCATGTTCCCCCCGGGCGACGCCGACCTGCGCCTCACGCTCGACACCGCGGAGGACTGGGAGCTGATCAAGACGGTCGTCGACCACTTCGGGGACGGACCGGTGCCGCTGCGGACCCTGGTCGGGTGGCTGAGGGAGCGGCCGGAGGTCGTGGCGCTCAACGCCGGCGTGCGGCAGAAGTCCCTGGAACAGGCGTGAGACGCGTCGGGATCCGGTGCGACGCCGGCGCCGCCCGGGGCGTCGGCCACCTGATGCGCTGCCTGGCCCTCGCCGAGGAGCTGCGCGGGCGGCGGGTGGAGGTCGTCGTCCTCGGCGACCTGGGCGGGCTCGACTGGGCCGGCGGGCAGCTCGCCCGGCGCGGCCTGCGGCTGCTCCCCGGGCCGGACGGCGTGGCCGCCATGGTCGGGGCCGCCCGCCGCCTCGCGCTCGACGCCGTGGTCATCGACTCCTACGACCTCGACCCCCGCTGCTCGGGGGCGCTGCGCGAGGCCGGGGTCAGGGTGCTGGCCGTCGTCGACGGCGACGAGCGCGGCCAGGACGCCGACATCTACCTGGACCAGAATCTCGGCGCCGAGCGCCGGCGCGGCGGCACTCCCGCCGGATCGATCCGGCTCGCCGGGGTGCGCTACGCCCTCCTCCGCGACGACGTACGGCGGCTGCGCCGGCAAGTGCCACCCGAGCCCGGGGACCCGGCCGGCCCCGAGGACGCGATCGAGCCGGGGAATCCCGCCGGGCCGGTGGAGGCGATCGAATCCCGAAGGGCGACCCGATCCGGAGACCCGGCCGGGTCTCGGAGGCCGGCCGAGCCCGGGAGACCGGCCGAGCCCGGGAATCCCGCCGGGCCGGTGGAGGCGATCGAATCCCGGAGGGCGGCCGAGCCCGGGGGACCGCCTCGGGTGCTGTGTTTCTTCGGGGGCACCGACGCGGCCGGGGCGGCCCCCCTCGTGACGGGGGAGCTCATCGCGACGGGCGTGCCGTTCCAGGCGACGGTCGTCACTCCGCGCGAGGGGGTGCTGGACCACCTCCGGCCGGCGGAGGGCCAGGTGATCCGGGGCATCCCTCCCACCGACGATCTCCCCGGCCTGGTCTCGGCGGCCGACCTCGTCGTCACGGCGGCCGGCAGCAGCGTGTGGGAGCTCCTCTACCTGGGCAAGGCCACCGCGCTCGGCTGGGTGGCCGACAACCAGTGGCCCGGCTACCGGGAGGTGATCTCGCGCGGGCTGGCCGCCGGGCTCGGCCGCCTCGACGCCCCGGCCCGCTTGGACGGTCCGGCCCGCGCGCACCTGCGGGAGCTGCTCACCGGCCCGCAGGCCCGCCGGCGGCTCGGTGCGCGCGGGCCCGAACTGGTCGACGGCGAGGGCCGGGTGAGGGTCGCCGACGTCCTGCTCTCACCGTGACGACCTCGGCCGCCGACGTCCTGCTCTCACCGTGACCGCCCTGGCCGCCGACGCCCTGTCCCCGCTGTGACCGCCCCGGCGGTCGACGCCCGGCTCTCACCGTGACGGCTTCGGCCGCCGGCGGCCTGCCGTCACGGTGACGGCTCCCCGCCGTGCCCGTGACGGTGGACATCGCCGTGCCGCAGCCGCGGCCACGATCACCGTCATGACCGTGGACACCACCATGCCCGTAACCATGACCGCGATCACCGCCGTGCCGCAGCCGCAGCAATGATCACCGTCATGACGGTGGGCACCACCATGCCCGTGGCCATGACCGCGATCACCGCCGTGACCGTGGACACCGCGCCGGGGTCACCGCGCCAGTTCCATGACGACGACGGGCTCCTCGACCCCGTCCACCTCGCGCGTGTAGGTGCCCACCTCGGCGAAGCCGTAGCGGCGGTGCAGGGTCCGGACCGCCTCGTTGCGGACCAGGACCTCCCCGCGCAACGTGCTGATCCCCAGCTCGGCGAAGGCGTATTCGACGGCCTCGCCCTCGATCCGCATCCAGGCGGCGAGGAGCTCACCGCGCTCGCCGAGCCCGTCGACGTCGAGGTAGAAGCCCCACCCGGCCGTCCGCGCCCGGACGTCGTGGTCGAAGAGGTTCACCACCCCGCTGGGCACACCGTCGTGCTCGTAGACGAGGATCCGGCGCGTGGTGTCCGCCATCGTCGCCGTCCACCACCTGCGGTGTTCCTCCTGGCCGATCTCGTGGGCGGTGAAGCTGACCCCCCGCACGCGGGGATGGTTGCGCCACCGCCGGATCATCTCGCTCTCGCGCCCGAGCGCTCTCCTGAGCATGGCGGTCAGCCGGTCCGCACCGTGAGGTAGGCGGGAGGATCCTGGATGCGGCTGAGGTCGGACTCCAGGATCTGGAGGTCGCCCCGGGTCCCCACCTCCTGGAAGCCCGCGAAGCGGTAGGTCACGAACATCACCCGGTTACGGTCGTTGGGCAGGAACTCCGCCTGGAGCCGCACGCCGGCCTCCCGCGCCAACCGCATGACGTGGTTCAGCAGGACCGTCCCGACGCCCCGGGACATCACCCGGCAGGACATGAGCAGCAGCTTGAGCGTCCAGATCTCGGCCCCGCGCTCGACGAGGCCGAGGCCGATCTTCCCGTAGGAGCCGAACCTGTCCTCCAGGCCGGCCACCAGCAACAGGTGGCCGGGGGACCGCGCGAATCCGCGCAGTTCCTCGTAGGAGTAGGTGATCCCGGTGGAGTTGAGCTGGTTGGTCCGGACGCTGAGCTCCTCGGCGCGCCGGAGGTCCGCCTCGCCCGCCGTGGAGATCGTGAAGGTCATGTCGAGCGTGGCCAGGAAGTCGTCGCTGGTCCCGCCGAACTCGCGCTCGGCGGCGTCCCTGAGCTCCGCCCCCAAATACATCGAGCGCCGGTTGCGGGAGTCGTCGGTGACGAACCTCGGCGTGAAGACCGGCATCTCCGGGATCCTCGACACGTCGCCGGCGTCCAGGCAGAGCACCCCGGGATGGCTGAAGGCGACCTCCTCCCGTTCGAACGACTGGTCGTCGATGAGGGCCAGCGTGTCGATCCCGATGTTCAGGGACTTCGCGATGGCCGCCACGGACTCGGACTTCGGGCTCCAGCAGATCTGGGGGACGAGGAAGTAGTCGCGCAGGCCGAACCGCTCCAGCTGCTCGATGGCGGTCTCGCTGTGGTTCTTGCTGGCGATCGACTGCAGGATCCCCCGCTCGTCGAGCACCCGGATGACCTCCGCGACCCCGGGCCGGAGCGTGACCTCCCCGTCCTCCAGCAGGACGCCGTCCCACAGCGTGTCGTCCAGGTCCCAGACGAGGCACTTGACCGGGCCCGGCCGGTCGACGCTCGCGGTCATGCGGGCACGCCCCCCGTCTGCGGGGCGGCCGAGATCCGCCGCACCAGCGCCGCCATGGACCGGACACTGCGGAAGTTGTCCATGTGGAGCTCCTCGTTGGGCACCGTCACCGCGAAGGTCCGCTCGACGAACACCACCACCTCCATGGCGAACATCGAGTCGACGAACCCCAGGGCGAAGATGTCGTCGTCATCGCTCCAGCTCCGGCCGGGGAAGCGGGGTTCGATGAATGCCCTGATCCGCGCGTCGATATGATCTTGCACCGGTATCACCCTTTCGGTCGCGGCAAGCCCTCCGGTCACGGCAGGCGCCGAAGTTACTCTGGGCGTCGCCGCGAAAGCGTACTGTAGTCAAACGGGCGCGTGGGAGACCACGGCCCGTCCGGTGTTCCGGCGGTTATCTCGTAGACCGCGAAACGCCCCTTCTCATGACGGAGCTCGGCGAAGCGCCCCAGGTCCGGTGAGACCGCCGGACGCCTGCCGTCGACCAGCAGCCAGCGCACGCCGTACCTCTCCCTGAGCGAGCCGACCGCCTGGGCGGTGGGGGCGGTGAAGACGGCGTCGTTGGCCGCCAGCAGTCCGCTGTCCCAGAAGGGCAGCAGCGGCATGGTCTGCCGGTCGACGTCGGTCAGCGACCTCATGATCCGGGGCGTGTAGCCCCACCCCTCGACGAGGATCCGGCGCTCGGTGTAGGCAGATATCCAGAAATGCCGGTTGTCGCAGGACGAGTACGTGGAGCTGAACCGGCAGTGGGCGTTGGTCGCCACCACGTCGTCGACGCCCGAGTGGTCGCGCACCCACCGCGCGGCCTCCAGGCCGGCCCGGGGCATCTCCCACCGCCGCGGTGCGGGCTCCGGGGACAGGGCCCTGGCCGCCGACTGGACCACCGACGGCACGGAGAAGCCCGCGATCACCAGGATCACGGCCGCCCGCCTCCACTCCGCCCGCCGCAGCAGGAACAGGGCGGCGGCCGGCACCGTGCACAGCAGGACCCAGGGCAGGGCCAGGGCGACGGCGAACCCCACACCGCCGAGGGCCGCGAGGTCGGGCGGCGACTCCGGTACCGCCGCCCGGACCGCCCCCGCCGTCGCCCCGCCGGCCACCACGCAGGCGCCGGCCACCAGGGCGCGCAGGCGCCGGGGGACCGTGGCTAGGGCGGCCAGGACGCCCGCCGCGGCGACGATCGACAGGTAGGGCCGGGCCGCTCTGAGGAAGTAGAACTGGCTCAGGCCCGGGTGCCCGAGCAGCGTCACAGCGGCGACGCCGCCCAGCCCGATCCCGAGGAACAGCGTCAGCGTCCGGTCCGCCCCGGAGCCGGGAGCGGGCCGGGGGCCGAAGGCACCCGCCCAGATGACGGCCCAGGCCAGCAGGAAGATCAGGGAGAGCGCGGCGGGGACGGCCCACGGGCCGTTCACGTCCACCCCGGAGACGATCTTCCCGAGGGTTCTGACCGCCGTGGAGAACGGCCTCGGCGCCAGTCCCTGGGACGCCCCGCCGAAGATGACGGCCTGGGCGAACGCCAGTGCCGCGAGGGTGAGCAGGCCGAGTGTCACGAGGGTGCGGTCCACCCGTCTCGACCGCGCCCGGTCCACCGCGGCGAGCAGGCAGACGCCCGCGGCCAGCAGCGGGAGGTAGGTGGCCTTCGCCCCGGTCAGGGCGGCGAGCAGCACGGCCACCGGCACGAAGATCGCCTTCCCCGGCGCCCGCTCCCGCAGCAGGGCGGCCACCAGCAGGGCGAGAGCGGCGAAGATCGCGGCGCCGAAGGTGTGGGTGGGGCTCGACCAGGCCAGGACCGCGTCCAGCGGGCCGCCGGGGAAGTCCTCCGCCGACCTGGAGTACGGGTTCAGCGGGCCGGCGAAGTAGGTGATGAGGAGTCCCAGGACGCCGGCCCGCCACCTGCCGGTGACCATGAGGGCCGTGGCCGGGAGGAGCACGACGGAGACCGCCACCATGGGCAGGACCGCGAGGCGGTACAGGATCGTCTGGGCGTCGATCCCCGTCACCCAGCTCGCGGCGGCCATGTCCGCGTAGACGAACCAGTGGTAGGACAGCGGCTCGCCCAGCACGTGGGGGACGGCCGGCGGCAGGTGGTTGCGCAGCTCCGCGACGAGTGCGAGGTGGAAGGGCATGTCGACGTGCGGGGCGGCGTTCCCCGGCCACCGGGGACCGTTGGCGCCGAAGAAGGTGAGGGCGCCGGAGACGACGAGGAAGCAGAACACCCCGGCCATGGCGGCCGCGGCCCCGGCGGGGACCCGCGCCGCCGCGGTGGAGCGCCAGTGCCGGCGCAGGCGGGGACGGACGAGGAAGACCACGACCACCGCCAGCGGGCCGAGCACGACCAACCCGGGCCGGCCCGCGGCGCGGGCCGCCAGGTAGAGCGGGATCTCCAGCGCGTACCCCAGCGCCGTGCCGGCGGCGAGGTCGACGGCCGGCGGGGACGGCAGCCGGGTGAGAGCCCGCCAGAGCAGGGTCCCCGGGAGGGTGAGGCAGAGCGCGACGTAGATCGCGAAGAGGCCGATCGCCCTGGCCGGGGTGGCGTGGGCCAGCAGCGTCCCGACGGTCACCAGGCCGGCGACCACGCCCGGGAGCACCGCGAGCCACCGTCTCCACGGCCGTGACCGCGGTCCGCGCCGCGACGCTGCCGGCGCCCCCTCGACCTGCTCCGCGCCCGCGACCAGTGTCGCCGCGTCCATGATCCACCGCCCGTCGCGCACGGCCGTGCCGGCCCCGGGCGGCACCCGCGCCCCGGCTACAATGATCTTTCCGAGGGCGGGACCGGCCCCCGCGATCCGCCTTCCGCGCACCGTGCTCTTGCCGAGCCTTTAACGGCGCCCGGGGAGACGGCTCTTCCTGAGTGCCGGCTGGCAGAAGCCTGAACATCAGCTGGCAGCCGATCGATCCCCCATCGTTTGGGCGAAGTGTCCGGATAAGATGCTTTTTTCTGTCCCGCCCGCAACTCTCGTATCACCCGGAGCTCCCCTCATGAAGCCTCCCGCTCGAATGCTGCTGGCCGTCCCCTGCGCGCTGGCCCTGATAGCCGCGCCGACCACCGCCTGGAGCGCGGACCAGCCCAAGGCCGCCGGCGCGGCCACCACGACCACGGCCACCACCACGGCCAAGGCCACGGCGTCGGACAAGGCCAAGTCCGCCGCCAAGGTCGCGCCGGTGGACTGCGCGAAGGTCAAGTGCATCGCGCTGACCTTCGACGACGGCCCGGGCAAGTACGCCGACAAGCTGCTCGACACCCTCAAGAAGTACAAGTCCAAGGCCACGTTCTTCCTTGAGGGCCAGTACGTGAAGTCCCGCCCGGCCTTCGCCAAGCGGATGGCCGTCGAGGGCCACGACCTCGGCAACCACAGCTACACCCACCCGCACCTGCGTGAGGTGTCGGAGGACAAGATCCGCGAGGAGCTGACCAAGACCCAGGAGCTCGTCAAGCAGGTCACCGGCAAGTCGCCGACCATGATCCGCCCGCCGTACGGCGAGATGGACGACCGGGTCAAGACGGTCGCGGCGGAGATGGGCATGCCGCTCGTGCTGTGGAACGGCGGCTCCCGCGACTGGGCGACCAGGAACGAGAAGGCCATCTACGACGAGGTCCTCAAGAACGCCAAGCGTGACGGCGTCATCCTCATGCACGACTGGGTCGAGCAGACCGTCAAGGTGATGCCCAAGCTGCTGACCGCGCTGCAGAAGCAGGGCTACCACGTCGTCGCGGTCTCCTCCCTGCGCGGCGCGAAGGACCTTCAGGCCGCCGACATCTACCCGGTCGGCAGCGAGAAGGACGAGGGGCTGACGGCGGACACCCCCGCCGAGGACGCCGAGAGCGCCGAGTCGCCCGTCGACGGCCTCTGAGCCAGCCGCCTGCCCAGCCGCTGCATCGGCAGCTCGACGTAGCGGTAGGTGAGCCAGCTCAGGCCGATCACCCCGGCGACGAAACCCGCTGACAGCGACACCTGCACCACCGGCTGCATGGCCCGCACGTCCCCGACGGCGACGTGCACGAGCCTCAGCAGCGGGTGGTGCAGGAGGTAGAGCGAGTAGCTGATCAGGCCCAGCCCGACGAGGGACCGGGGCAGGCGGCGGTGGCGCAGGGCCATCGCGCCCGCGAACGTCGCCCCCGCCAGCGCCATCGTGGTGAACCACACGCCCGGCTGGACCCACCACCAGCCCGCCTGGTCCGACCAGACCGGGGCCAGCGCCACCAGGACGGTCGCGGCGGCCACCGGCCGGAGCCCGCCCGCGCCCTGCTCCCAGCGGCGGATCGCGGTCCCGGTGAACATCACCGCGAGGATCGCCGCCCCGAGCCAGGGCACGAAGCTGCCCAGGAGCAGCAGCACCACGGCCATCCCGCCGAGGACGTAGGCGGCGACGGTCCGGAACCGGCCGCTGATCAGGCAGACCATTCCCACCAGGAAGAGCGCGCCGGAGACGTAGGCGGGCCAGGGGCCCGCCAGCAGCGGCGCGGTCAGCGCCAGCCCGGCGGCGACCGCCACGGCGCCGGCCGCCACGGCGAAGGTCCCGCTCCGGCGGTGCAGGCCGCGCACGAACAGCGCGGTGACCAGCAGGTAGAACACCATCTCGTAGGAGAGCGTCCACATGGTGTCGGCCAGCCCGCCCAGGTGGACCACGTCCAGCAGCATCGTGAGGTGCGCCGAGACCGACGACAGGTCGCGGGGCACCTGCTCGCGGACCGGGACCCAGAAGGCCATGATCAGGACTGCGGCCGCGACCAGCAGGTAGACCGGGTAGAGCCGGAAGAGCCGGCTGATCCAGAAGGCGCGGACGTCACCGCGCCCCTCCAGCGAGACCGGGATGATGTAGCCGCTGACCAGGAAGAAGACCAGCACGCCGTACATGCCGAGGTTGAACCAGTACGGCCGGAGCTGAGGCATGAACCAGGGCAGCAGGTGTTCCAGCAGCACCGCGACGGCGGCGAGCCCGCGCAGCGCGTCCAGCCAGGCCAGCCGGGCGGCGGGTGCGGCGGAGGATCTGACATCGGCGTCTGTTGGCGGCACCTGCCCCAACTTACCTGGACAGAAGTGCTGAAACTGGTCGGATAGCCATCTACGCCGATACGGCCGCCCATCTCACGCTCACGCGGACAGCCCGTAATCCCGGCGCCTACCTAAGCCGACTCCGGACGTACCTAAGCCGGTCCCGGACGTACCTAAGCCGGTCCGCAGGAGGCCCGGTAAGTACCGGTGGATGACGGATTCCGCGCCCGGCCGATCTCCGTAACTTAATGACCTGCGAGAACAACCGCAGGAAACACGGACAGAGCAGACAGAGCAAGGAGACGGACGACATGAACGACACCGCCAAGCTGGTCGAGCGCTACCTGGCCACCTGGAACATCACCGACGCCGCCGAGCGCCGCGCGGAGATCGACGCCATCTGGGCCGAGGACGCCCGCTACGTCGACCCCCTGGTCGACGCCACCGGCCGCGACGCCATCGACGCCACCATCGCCGCCGTCCAGCAGCAGTTCCCCGGCCTGGTCTTCACCCCCGGCGGCGACGTCGACGCCCACCACGACGTGGCCCGCTTCACCTGGAACCTCGGCCCCGAGGGCGGCGAGGCCATCGTGATCGGCTTCGACGTCGCGGTGCTGACCGAGGACGGCCGCATCCAGACCGTCCACGGCTTCCTCGACCAGGTCCCCGCCGCCCTCTGACGTCCGGCCCCGCACCCCCCCGACCCCCCGTCCTCCCACCAGGAAAGGCTGTTTCCGAGATGACCGCCGTCGCCGCCCGCCCCGTCACCGACCCCCACCGGCTCGTCCGCCTGGCCCTGCGCCTGGACGCCGTCGTCACCACCGTCAACGGCCTGGCCTATCTCGCCCTGGCCGCTCCGATCAACGACCTGCTCGGGCTGCCGGTCTCCCTCCAGTACGGCATCGGCGCCTTCCTGACCGTCTACGGCGTCGCGGTCTGGCTGATCTCGATGCCGGCCGCGGTCAACCGGGCCGCGGTCCTGGCGGCCGTCACCCTCAACGCCCTGTGGAGCGTGGTCAGCGTCGCCGAACTGGCCCTCGGCGGCCTGGAGGTCACGGCCCTCGGCGCCACCTGGGTCCTCATGCAGGCGGCCACCGTCGGGGGGGTGGCCGCCCAGCAGTAACTAGGCCACCCCAAC
>NZ_JBSFPS010000222.1:0-17614 GCF_053588315.1 Streptosporangium sp. NPDC003464
CGGGTGGGCGGCGCCGCCCTCGCACATCGTCTGCAGGCCGTACCTGCCGCCGGTCCGCTCCAGCTCGTGCAGGAGAGAGGTCATCAGCCGGGCGCCGGTCGCGCCGAGCGGGTGGCCGAGCGCGATGGCGCCGCCGTTGGGGTTGACCCTGGCGGGGTCGGCGCCGGTCTCCTTCAGCCAGGCCAGCACGACGGAGGCGAACGCCTCGTTGATCTCGACGGCGTCGATGTCGCCGATCGACATGCCCGTCCTGCGCAGCGCGTGCGCGGTGGCGGGGATCGGCGCGGAGAGCATCATGATCGGATCGTCGCCGCGGACGGACAGGTGGTGGACGCGGGCGCGCGGGACCAGGCCGTGGACCCGGACCGCCTCCTCGGAGGCGACGAGCAGGGCGGCGGCGCCGTCGGAGATCTGGGAGGAGACCGCGGCGGTGAGGCGCCCGCCCTCGACCAGGGGCTTGAGCGCGGCCATCTTCTCCAGCGTGGTGTCGCGGCGGGGGCCCTCGTCGACGGCGACATCCTCGTACGGGGCGATCTCGGCGGCGAACCGGCCCTCGTCGACGGCGCGCAGCGCCCGCCGGTGGGACTCGTAGGCGAACTCCTCCATGTCGAGCCGCGACACCTCCCACCGGGAGGCGATCATCTCGGCGCCGCGGAACTGCGACACCTCCTGCCCGCCGTACCGGGACCACCAGCCCTTGGAGCCCGCGAACGGGCTGTCGGAGCCGAGGGCCTGCCCGGCGGTCATGGCGTAGCCGATCGGGACGCGGCTCATGTTCTGCACGCCGCCGGCCACGACCAGGTCGCAGGTGCCCGACAGCACGGCCTGGGCGGCGAAGTGGACCGCCTGCTGGGAGGAGCCGCACTGGCGGTCGACCGTGACGCCGGGCACCTCCTGCGGCAGCCCGGCGGCCAGCCAGCAGGTGCGGGCGATGTCCCCGGCCTGCGGGCCGACGGTGTCCACGCAGCCGAACACGACGTCGTCCACGGCCGAGGGGTCCACCCCGGTGCGCCGGACGAGCTCCCCGAGCACGTGGGCGCCCAGATCGGCGGGGTGGGCGCCGGCCAGGCCGCCGTTCCTGCGACCCACGGGGGTCCGGACCGCGCCGACGATGTACGCCTCAGCCATTGCGTGTCCCTTCGTTGTCCGCAGACGACAAGGGTAGCAAGCGCTTGGTCACATACAAAGACCGGGATGAGCTGGCGCGTTCAGGTGAACAAGCGATTGCGCAAGGGCTCATAATGGAGGTGTGAACACGCGAAAGAACTCCGGCGGCGCGACCACCACCCCAGTCAAGCGCCAGGGCACGACGAAGCGCGCGGCCTCATCCGGCTCCGCCTCCGAACGCCGCGACCACCTCGTCAAGCTCGCCGCCGAGCTTTTCGCCCGCAAGGGCTTCCAGGCGACCACCGTCCGCGAGATCGCGGAGGAGGCGGGCATCCTGTCCGGGAGCCTCTACCACCACTTCGACTCCAAGGAGACGATCGTCGACGAGGTGCTGACCACCTTCCTCGACGACCTCGTCGGCCGCTACCGCGCGGCCCTGGAGCAGGAGGGCGAGCCCCGCGCAATCCTGTCAGAGATGGTGCGCATCGGGTTCAGCACCCTCGAACCGCACCGCGCGGCGATCACCGTCATGCAGAACGACTGGAACTATCTGCGCTCCCTGCCCGGCGACCGGTTCGACTACCTGGTCAAGGCCGAGGACGAGGTCGAGCGCATGTGGGTGGAGCAGATCAAGCGCGGCCAGGCCGTCGGCCAGTTCCGCGCCGACGTGGACCCCAAGCTCACCTACCGCATGATCCGCGACACCATCTGGGTGGCGGTCCGCTGGTTCCGCCCCGGAGGCCGCCTCAACACCACCGGCCTCGCCGAGCACTACATCACGGTCCTGTTCGACGGCCTGGCGACCGGCGAGCGGAGCAGCCACAGCGCGTGACGCGCCCGGCCGGGCAGCGGGCGGTGCGGACGGAGAGTGACGGGCGGGCATGACAGCGCGGGCGGAGCCCGCCCGACGAGCGCGGCGGCCGGCGCGGGACGGGCCGCCCACGGTGCGGACGAGGAGTGGCGAGCGGGCATGGACACCCTGCACGAGGCGGTGCGGCGCGCGTTCACCGAGGTGGCCGACCCGGCCAAGGCGTCGGCGATGCGGGCCTACATGAAGTCGGAGATACCCTTCCTCGGCGTCCAGGCCGGGCCTCGCCGTACGGCGCTGCGGAGGGTCTTCGCCGAGCACCCGATCGAGAGCGCGCCCGAATGGCGCAGGACGGTCCTGTCGCTGTGGCGGGACGCCGAATACCGCGAGGAGCGCTACGCGGCGATCGAGCTGACCGGACACCGGCCGTACCGGAGGTTCCAGACCCTTTACGCGCTCCCCATGTACGAAGAGATGATCGTCACCGGGGCCTGGTGGGACTACGTCGACGAACTGGCCGTCCACCGCGTCGGCGGCCTGCTGTCGGCCTTCCCCGACACGATGCGCCCGCTCATGCTGGAGTGGGCGCACGGCGACGACCTGTGGAAGCGCCGCACGGCCATCCTCTGCCAGAACAGGTTCAGGTCCGCCACCGACGCCGGCCTGCTCTACGCCTGCATCGCGCCGAGCCTGTCCGACATCGACTTCTTCGCCCGCAAGGCGATCGGCTGGGCCCTGCGCGAATACGCCAAGATCGACCCCGACGAGGTCGTCCGTTACGTCGACCACATGGGCATCACCGGCCTGAGCCGCCGCGAGGCCCTGAAGAACCTCCCGGCCCGGTGACCCCGCCGGCGCCTGACCGGCGGGCGGGCCGGGCCCGCCCGCCGGGGCCGGTCACTTGATCGTGTAGGGGTCGCCGTAGACCTTCCAGGACAGCGGGGTGTTCAGGTCGAGGTTGCCCTTGTTGAGGAAGACCCGCTGCGCGGTGTCGACCCGGCTGGTGTCCTCGTGCGCCTCCTCGGCCTTCATGGCGACCTTGCGGGCGTCGAGGAAGGCGTGCAGGTATTTGACCTCGTCGCCGCCCTGCGCGGGCGGCTTGGCCTTCTTGAGGGCGTTCCTGCGGATCGCGCTGAAGCTCTCCGGGTCGCCCCCGTCGCCGTGCATGACGATGGCGTCGTAGTAGGCGAACTGCCCGAGGGCGCGCAGGCCGTCCTGCTTGGCCTGCTGGACCGCCGGGTTGAAGTAGACCCGGTCACGCTCGTCGTTCTGCGCCTGCTGGAAGGCCGTGTCCTTGGCCGCGGCGGCCCAGTCCTTGGGGTAGTTCGGGTCGAGGCCCTTGTGGGAGTCGGTGCCGTTGACCTTGCGCAGGGCGGGCAGGTATTTGGCGAGCACGTTCCCGGGCTTGCGCTCGGCGTAGAGCTCGACGAGGTCGAGCATGTCGCCGGTGCCGGAGCAGAAGCCGATGATCCCGGCGGTGTAGCCGCGCTCGTCGTCGATGTCCTCGATGTACTTGTACTGCGCCTTCCAGTTGAGGGAGGAGTTCTCCGCGCTGGAGACGAGTTGCATGGCGATGTCCTTCTTGCGCGGGTCGGTGAGGTCGACCCCGGCGGCCGCCGGCTCCGGCGAGGACACCGACAGGCGCGGCGCCGGCCCGGCGGCGTGCGCGGGACCCGCGTGGACGGACAGGACCGGGGCGGCGACCACGGCCGTGGTGAGCAGGAGCCGCAGCATCCGGCGGCCGGAGCGCGGATCTGACGAGATGGGCACGTGTCTCTCCAGGGGGACGGTGGAGGAACGACCGGAGGCGAGGAGTCTTCGCCCGCTCGTTAGGAAAGTTTCCTAACGAACTTAACCGCCGATATGCCCCACCCGTCAACCCGTATCCCCTTAATCGCAAAATAGGATCTTCTTAAGCGGAGGTTAACGGGCTACTTGAGCGCCCCCGCCGTCAGGCCCTTCTGGATCTGGCTCTGGAAGATCGTATAGACGATCAGCATGGGGAGGATGGCCATGCTGAGCGCGGCGAACAGGGCCGACCAGTCCGCGTCGTAGCCGGCGGCGGTGGAGATGTCGGCGATGCCCTGCGTGAGCACCCACTTCTCCTTGTCGGCGGGCAGCAGCACCAGCGGCAGCTGGTACTGGTTCCACTGGCCGAGCACGTTGAAGATGGTCACGCTGATGATGCCCGGCCTGGCCATCGGGAGCATGATCTGGAAGAACACCCGGGTGTGCGAGGCCCCGTCCACGAAGGCCGCCTCGGCCACCGCCCCGGGCAGCGTCCTGAAGAACGCCGCGAGGAAGAACACGGTGAACGGCAGCGAGTAGGCGATGTAGACCAGGATCAGCCCGCCGTGGGAGTTGAGGCCGATGAACCGGCCGATCACCGGGACCGCGCCCATGTTCTGCACGACGAAGAACAGCGGGGTCAGCGCCAGGTAGACCGGGAAGGCCAGGCCGGAGACGAACAGCAGGTAGATCGCCCGGTTGCCGCGGAAGCGGTAGCGGGCGAGCACGTAGGCGGCCATCGAGCCGAACAGCATCGTGCCGAAGGTGCCGGCCCCCACGACGACGATGCTGTTGATCATGTACTGGCCCACGTGCGCCTGCTCCCAGGCCCGCGCCCAGTTGTCGAGGCGGGGGGAGGCCGGCAGCGACCAGGCGTCGCCGAAGATCTCGTCCTCGCTCTTCACCGACGCCAGGAACGTCCACAGGATCGGCACCACCACCAGGACCGTCCACACCAGCAGCGCGACGTGCGTCAGGGCCGACAGGGGGCCCAGGCGCCTCCTGCGCTCCTGCCGGGCGTAGGCCCGGCTCCGGGAGATCATCGTCTCTGCCGTGGGAGTCATCGCGTCTGCCACTAGAACTCGATCCGCTCACGCCGCGACAGGCGCAGGGCCAGCGCCGCGAACCCGATGGTGAAGAAGAACAGCACCACGCCCATCGCGGAGGCGTAGCCGAACCTGAAGTACTGGAAGGCGTTGCGGTAGATCTCCGCCGCCATCACGGTCGTGGAGGAGTCGGGCCCGCCGTGTTCGGCCGTCATCACCCACACGACGGCGAAGACGTCGAGCGCGGCGATGCCGAGGTAGACCCAGCCCACCTGGATGGTGTCCCAGAGCAGGGGCAGCGTGATCCGGAAGAACAGCTGCGCTCCCCCGGCGCCGTCGATCGACGCCGCCTCGAACATGTCACGCGGGATGGAGGAGATGCCCGCCGAGAAGAGCACCACGTAGAAGCCGACCGCCTGCCAGACCAGCACGCCCAGCAGCGCCCAGAGCGCGACGTCGGTGTCGGACAGGAAGCCGACCGGCTCGAACCCGAGGGCGATCAGCGGCGCGTTGAGCATCCCGCTCCGGTCGGGCCGGAAGACCTGCTGGAACAGGACCGCGACCACGACGACGGCCAGCACCTGGGGGAAGAAGAACACCACCCGGTAGAACTTCGATCCCCAGACGCCGCCGGTGCCGCCCCGCCCTCCGCTGTTGAGCAGGAAGGCGAACAGGAGCGCGATCCCGATGGTCAGCAGCGGCATCAGGATCAGCAGGATGAGGTTGTGCCCCACCGCCTTCCAGAAGACGTCGTCGTCCAGGAGTCTCCGGAAGTTCTCCAGGCCCACGAACTGCGGATCCGCGCTCACCCCGCGCCAGTTGGTGAACGCGATGTAGAAGGCCTGCGCGTAGGGGGCGATCACGTAGATCACATAGAGCGCCACCGGGATCGCGAGAAACCCGGTGACGAACCGCGTCCTGCCGTAGTTCATCGCCCGCCTACCGTTCCCCTGCTCGCCGCGCGGACCGCCCGCCCCGGACGGGCCGCCGTCCGCCTCTCACCGGCGGCCCGCCTCCCGCGGGCCGCCCGCCGCCGCCGTCGTACGCCACCGCCACCTCTTACCTCTTGAACTTCTTCACCGAGGAGTCGTTCTTGATCGAGTCGGCCTTCTTCTGCGCCCGTTCGATCCACTGGTCGACGGTCAGCTTGCCGTTCATGAACTGCCCGGTCGCCGCGGCCACCTCGTCGTGCATCTCCACGTACCACTTGCGGAACAGGAACCAGACGGCGTTGTCGCCCGCCGCGGCCAGGGCGGCCGAGGCGCTCTTCAGGCCCGGCTTGAGCGTGCGCCCCTCACCCGCGCCCTTGACGACGGTCAGCGTGGAGACCATCTCCATGAACTTGCCGGCGCCCTCCTTGGAGAGCATCGCCCGCATGTACTCCAGGCCCGCCCGGGGGTTGGCCGACTTGGCCGGGACGATGAACTCCTCACCCGGCCGGGCGTGCAGCGTGCCGTACGGCAGGGCGTCGGAGGAGCCGAAGTCCGGCAGCGTGAACATCGCGTAGCCGAAGTCGGCCGGGGTGGAGTCCTTCTGCTCGTTCTCCAGCCAGGAGCCGCAGGGCAGCATGGCGACCTGGCCCTTGTTGTGGGCGGTCTGGGTCTGGACGTGGTCCAGGCCGGCGGTGCCCTGGAGGAGGTATTTGGCGCCGATCTCGGCGAAGGCGGTCGCGGCCTGCTTGACCGGCTCGGCCTGCCAGGCGCCGTCCTCCAGGTTGTCGATGTTCTTCAGCACGTCCTTGCCGCCGATCTTCGCGGCGAGGGTGAGGATGGTCTCGTAGATGTAGAAGGGGTGCTTGCCCGCGTAGGTGAACGGCGCCATCTTGCCGGACTTCTTGATGGTCTCGCAGAGCTGCAGGAACTCCGCCCACGTCTTGGGCGGCTGCCAGCCCTCGGCCTCGAAGAGCTTCTGCGAGTACCAGATGCCCCAGACGGTGCTGGCGTAGTTCAGGACGTACGGCTTGCCGTCGTAGCTGCCCAGCTCGATCGCGGCCGGGTCGATCGTGTCGCGCACCTTGACGGCGGGGTCGTCCCAGCTCGGCGCGTCGTACAGGGGCGTGAGGTCGGCGAGCTGGCCGTCCTGGACCAGGGCCCCGAAGTCCATCGCGTTGGCGCCCGAGTTGTTGACGAACTCCGGCGGGTTGCCGCCGGCGAAGCGCGGCTGGAGGGTCTTGGCGATCTCCTTGGTCGTGTTGTGCTTGATCTCCAGCTTGGGGAACTTGCCCTTGACCAGCGGCTCGTGGACGTCCTTGGCATAGGCGTCGCCAAAGCCGCCGTCGAAGATCCAGATCTCCAGGGGGCTGGTCTCGACGAGGCCGAGCGGGTTGGCCGCGCTGGTGGCCCCGGCGGCCGGCGCCGCCGGTGAGGCGCCGCCGGGGCCCGCGGGACTGGCGCACGCCGACAGCACCGGCAGGGCGATCCCTGCCAGGGCCGCGCTGCGCAGAAGCTCACGCCGGGACAGGTTGGTCATGCTTCCTCCTGCAGGGGGGTGGTCAGGCACCTCGCCGGATCCTTCCGGCATAGCGGTTCTCAAGATCCCGGCCCGGTCCCGCTGCTCGTGCCCGGCGAGCAGGCCGGTGAGCTTCGCCCAGCCGGTCGTGTCCTCGCCGCCGATGTCGATGGAGACGTGGTGCAGGCGGCCGAGGAAGCGCTGCCAGGTCTCCAGGTCGTCCACCGGCACCGAGCCCCGTACCTCGGCGTCCACCTTGCCGCGGAAGTCGGCGTCGTCGAGCCCGCCGCGGGACATCGCGATGATGCGGGTCTCGGGGGAGAGGCGTCCGTCGCGGTCGCAGTGGTAGAGGGCGGGGAGCAGCTTCCGCATGGAGAGGTCACCTGTGCCGCCGAAGACGATCAGGTCGGCGGATTGCGGGTTCTCTGACATGGGGGGTGCTCCGTAGTGATCTACCGAAATTGGGGATAGATCGGACACTAGCCACATCTTGCGCTCCACACAAGCGGAGTTTTGTAATTCGAGATGAGAAAGTTGGAAGTTTTCATTCCCTAAGTGGGTGTGATTCACTTAGCCGATGTCCCGACGTCCGGCTGCCGCGCTCGCCACCAGCGGTGAGGTGCTCCGCCTCATCCGCACCGGTGAGGCTGTCACGCGCGCGGACATAGGGCGTGTCACCGGCCTGTCCCGGCCCGCCGTCTCCCTGCGTGTCACCGAGCTGCTGGAGCGCGGCCTCGTCGTGGAGGACAGCGAGGGCCCCTCCACCGGAGGCAGACCGCCCACACGACTGGTCTTCAACGCCTCCGGTGGCGTCGTGCTGGTCGCCTCGCTGGGCGCGAGCCGCGCGCAGATCGCCGTCTGTGACCTCGCCGGGCATGAGCTGGAGGGCAGGGGACTGGCCGTCGACGTGGAGGAGGGTCCGGACGTCGTCCTCCCCCTGGTCATGGACACCTGGAGCGAGCTGCTCGGCGACCGGCCGATGTCCCAGGTGCGCGGCGTCGGCCTGGGCGTCCCCGCCACGGTCGAGTTCGCGGCGGGCCGCACCGAGAGCGCCCGCATCATGGCGAGCTGGACCGGCGTCGCCATCCCGCCCATCATCGCCGAGCGCTTCCCCGCCCCCGTCTTCCTCGACAACGACGTCAACGTCATCGCGATCGGCGAGCACCGCGCGGTCTACGCGGGCCAGGCCGACGACCTGCTGTTCGTCAAGGTCTCCACCCGGATCGGCTCCGGCGTCATCGCGGGTGGCGAGATCCTGCGCGGCGCGCTGGGCGCGGCCGGGGAGATCGGGCACATCCCGGTCCGCGACGGCGGGGGAGTGCTGTGCCGCTGCGGCAACATCGACTGCGTCGACTCGGTGGCCAGCGGCACCGCGATCCTGCGCGACCTGCGCGCCCGCGGGCACCAGGTGGAGACCCTGGCCGACGTGGTGGGCCTGGTGCGGGCGGGCGACGCCGAGACCATGACCGTGGTCCGCAACGCCGCCCGGATGCTGGGCGAGGTCGTGGCCAGCGCGGTCAACCTGCTCAACCCCGCCGTGGTCGTCCTCGGCGGCGACGTGGCCGAGACCTTCCAGCCCATGGTGTCCGGCGTGCGCGAGGTCGTCCACCGCCGCTCGACCGCCCTGTCCACCCGCAACCTGCGGATCGAACGCAGCCGTCTCGGCCCCGGCGCGGGCATCGTCGGCTGCGCCCACATGGTCCTCGACCACATCCTCTCGCCCGAGGCCGTCGACTCCCTCTCCTGACCCGCGCCGGTGCCCCGGTCCGTCCGTGATCCGGGGCCGCCCGGGGTCGGGCCGCCGCGCTCCCGGGGCGGGCGCGGCCGGCCACGCCGGGACGCGGCCCCGCCTGGGCGGGCCTGCCGGGGCGGGCCTGTCGGGGCGCCGCCCCGGTGGCTCAGCCCGCTTCCGTGGTGGTGCCCGGTCTCCGTGACTGGCGGTGGACCGCGAGGGCGATGTCGACGATCGCGATCACCGCCAGCACGGCCATGGCGATCGTCAGCCACTTGAGGCCGGCCACGAGACCGAGCACGCCGATGGCGATGATCGCTATCAGGGCGAACGATCCCATGCGGATGTGGACCACATCCCGCGGCGTCGCGCGGACCATGGGCTTACCGGTCGCGGATGTCTCCTCCGGCTGTCCTTCGAACGTCATTGTCCCCTCCTTCGATCAGACGCACCCTGTACCCGGATGCCTCCTTGTCATGTCTCTTGTGGTCCGTCATGTGCCTGGTGCACTCTCAGTGCCTCCATGAGTCCTTCGGGATCGGAGACGGTGAGAGTTGCACCGGGATGGGGCAGCAGGCCGCCGGGCAGGAGCGCGGGGACCGGGGTGTGGAAGCGGACGCAGACGCCGCGCCTGGGGTTGGTCCCGAAGGTCACCCCCCGGTCGGCCAGCGAAAGGTGCGGTCCGATGACCTTCCACATCGAGTAGGGGCCGGTCAGAGTGGCGTCGGCGATATTGGACACCGGCGTGCGCAGCAGCCAGTGCCCGAAACGGACCGTGAGCGTGCCGTTCTCGACGAGGACGGAGGCCCGCTCCGGGGTCACGCCGAGCAGCCGGAGGGGCGCCCGCCACGCCGGCTCGATCGCGAAGTCGAAACGCGGCACCGCTCAGCGCTCCCACGGAGCGGTCTCGCCCATCTTGGCGTAGTACTTGGCCAGGTGGGACTTGATCCGGCCGATGTCCTCCTCCGGCACGTCGACCCCGCCCCGCGCGCCCTGCACGACCGCCGCGGCGGCCATGACGGCACGCGGCACCGCCTTGAGCTCGCCGTCGACCACATCGGCGATCGGCAGCTTGTAGCTCTCGAAGTTGTCAGCGTTGTCGCCGTCGTACCAGACGTGCGCGTCACGGTATTTCGCACTGGGCTCCTCCTCGGCCCCCGCCCACTTGCGGACGTGTTTGTCAGCCGCGTCGCCGTCCCAGTGCCGATCCCGGTCGGCGAGAGGCAGATCCTGAAATCGCGTCACCGTCATGGTCCTGCTCCTTTCTCCAGAGGTCCCGTACCCGGCTGCACGGCTCCATGCCAGGTGGGCGGCATATTTAGGCTTTTGTCGGGGAGAGGGGGTGGCATGACCGATGACCACGAAGTGGAAGTGAGTGAGAAGGCGGCCGGAGGCGTCCCCCCGCAGGAGAGCGCCGTGTCTGCGGACACGCGTGTGGACGACGGGAACTCCGTGACCGCGGAGGCGGGGCGGATGGGCGGCGCGGGTCCCGCGCCCGCGGAAGGCGACGGGGGCGGGGATCCGGCGCCTGCGGCTCCGCGGGGCATCGACGGTGAGAGCCGGGTCGTGGCGGAGAGGTCGGGGGCCGACACCTCCTTCCCCGAGCGCCCGCTCCTGGCCGATCCCGACGACGCCCGCCGTCCCCCGGGCGGCGGCGAGGAGCCCGGCCCGGCCGTCGGCGCCGGCGAGAAGTCCGGCGGACGCGCCCCAGAGCCCGAAGTCGGCCCGGCCTCCTGACCGGCCCCTGGGCGCGGTCCCCGCGCCCGCTTCCGCCTCGGAGCCTCCGGCGGAGCACGGGAGCTTCCGACAGAATGCGGGAGCCTCAGGAGAGCGCGGGAGCCTCCAGGGGCGCGGGAGCCTCCGGCAGAATGGGGAGCCTCTGGAGAGCGCGGGAGTCTCCGGAAAGCGCGCGGCGGAGGCCCCGGAAGCCGGGGTCTCCGCCGAAGGAGCGCTGGGATTCAGCTCTTGAAAGCGTCCTTGACCTTCTTCATGCCCTCCTTCGCCTTCTCCCCCGCCTGCTTGAGGTGGCTCTCGGACTGGTCGGCCCTGCCCTCGGCCTCCAGACGCTCGTCACCGGTGGCGCGGCCGGCGCCCTCCTTGATCTTGCCGCCGAGTTCCTCGGCCTTGTTGGAGATCTTGTCGTCGGCACCCATGGTGCGATTCCTCCCCTTAAGTGAAGTTTCCCTCCACGCAGTGATACCTACTTTCCGAGGCGGCGCCGGATAAACATGTCCGGTGCAAGCGGCGGCGGCCCCGCCGTACGGGCCCGTGGGGGCGGGCGGTCGCCGGGCGGCGTGTCCGCGGCCCCGCCACTCCTGATATAAATAATGAACAGTCATTATTTAATTGGGGTGGGACGTGGCGGGGAGACCTCGCACGATCAGGGAAGAGGACATCATGGCCGCGGTCGCGGCGGCCGTGGGGAGCGCCGGGCCGGCCCGGCTGACGCTGGCGGACGTGGCCAGGGCCGCCGGGGTGTCGACGGGGGCGCTCGTCCAGCGCTACGGCAGCAAGCGCGGCCTGTTGCTCGGGTTCGTCCGGTGGGAGCTGTCCCGGGATTCTTCCGTGCGGCCGATGCGCGCGGCGTTCGAGTCCGCCCCGGACCCCGTCGAGGGGCTGATCCGGGCGGTGGTGCGCAGCGTCGGCCATGAGGCGGAGCCGGCGGAGTTCGCCAACAACCTGGCCTTCCTTCACCTGGAGCTGGCCGACGAGGAGTTCCGCGCGCTCCTGGGCGAGCACATCCGCGGTGTCCGGGCCGAGCTGCACGGCTACCTGGAGGCCGCCGTGGCGAGCGGCCACCTGGCGGGCACCGCCGATCTCGGCGCGCTCGCCGCGGCCGCCGACTCCATCCGCAACGGCACCCAGCTCGCCTGGGCGATGGACCGGTCGGGGCCGCTCGCCGAGGCGCTCCGCCGGGACCTGCGGACCCTGCTCGACCCCTACCGCGTCATCAAGGAGGAACAGTGAGTGGTGGACAGGTGGCCCTGGTGGCCGGAGCGACCCGGGGCGGCGGACGGGGGATCGCGGTCCAGCTCGGCGCCGCCGGCGCGACCGTCTACGTCACCGGCCGCACGACCGCGACCTCCCGGTCGCCGATGAACCGGCCCGAGACCATCGAGGAGACCGCGGAGCTGGTGACCGCGGCCGGCGGGCGCGGCATCGCCGTACAGGTCGACCACCTCGCGGAGGAGCAGGTGCGCGACCTGGTCGCCAGGATCGGCGCCGAGCAGGACGGCCGCCTGGACGTCCTGGTCAACAACGTCTGGGGCGGCGACCCGCTGACCGTGTGGGACAGGCCCCTGTGGGAGCAGCCGCTCCAGGACGGCCTGCGGCTGCAGCGCCAGGCCGTGCACACCCACATCATCACCAGCTGGCACGCGCTGCCGCTGATGGTCGCCCGGGGCCGGGGTCTGGTCGTGGAGGTCACCGACGGGCTGGCCGACCACGGCTACCGGGGCACCTTCTTCTACGACCTGGTCAAGTCCAGCGTGATCCGGATCGCCCAGGCGCAGGCCGCCGACCTGAAGCCGTACGGCGTGACGGCACTCGCCCTCACCCCGGGCTTCCTCCGCTCGGAGGCGATGCTCGACCACTTCGGGGTGACCGAGGCCACCTGGCGCGACGGGGTCGCCAAGGACCCCTACTTCGCCATGTCGGAGACCCCCGCCTACCTGGGCCGCGCGGTCGCCGCCCTGGCCGCCGACCCCGACGTGCACCGCTGGAACGGCAGGTCGCTGGCCACCTGGGAGCTGGTCAAGGAGTACGGCTTCACCGACGCCGACGGCTCCCGCCCCGACTGGGGCCGCTACTTCGCCGACTCCCGGCGCGGTACGGCGGGCGACCCGCAGGACTACCGGTAGTCACGCGTGCCGCCGGCGCGGAGCGGTGGGCCGGTGGCGGTGCCCTGTCGGCTACCGTGGACCAATGATCAGAAAGGTCTCGTTGCCGGACGGCTGGGAGCCGAAGGTCCGCGACGCGCTCAGCGGTGTACTGCCCGAGGTGGGGAACGCCTCGCTCCGGCCCCTCGGGGCCGGGCTGGACAACGTGACGCTGCTCCTGGACGGGCAGATCGTCCTGCGGCTGCCGAAGAACGCCGACGGGGCCGAGAGCGTCGAGCGGGAGGCCCGGCTGCTCCCCGAGCTCGCGCTCGACCTGGCCATCCCCCGGTTCCTGTTCACCGCGCCCAACCCGCTCGGGCCCGGCTCCTTCTGCGGATACCGCCTGGTCCCCGGCGAGGTGCTCGCCCCGGAGCAGTGGCACGCGCGCGGGCTGGTCGACCGTCCGGGGCCGGTGGGGCAGGTCGCCGCGGCGCTCGACGCCGTCCACGCCTTCCCGGTGGAGACGGCAGAGGACCTCGGCGTGCCGGTGTGGGACCTGCGGGAGGACTTCGCCGACGACCTGGACCCGATCCGCCAGGAGGTGCTGCCCCGGCTGGAGACGATGGAGGGCCGGGCGCTGCTCGTGGCCTGGGAGGGCTATCTGGAGGACGACGCCAACTTCGCCTACCGGCCCACGCTGACCCACGGCGACGTGAGCCTGGACCACCTGCTGGTCACCGGGGAGGAGATCACCGGGCTCATCGACTTCGGCGACACCGCGATCGCCGACCCCGACTACGACCTGTCCTACCTGTGGGCCGAGGCGGGGCCGGAGTTCGTCTGCCGGGTGCAGGCCCACCGGGACCTGCCGTACAGCCGGCGGCTGGTGGGCAAGCTCGACTTCTGGGCCCTGGCCGAGCCGGCGCTGGACGTCGTGCACGGCCTGGAGATCGACGAGCCCGAGCTGGTCGACGAGGCGCTGGGCACGCTCCGCGCCCGGCTCGCCGGCGGAACCCGATGGGGCCCCGGCGGCGAGTAGGCGAGAGGCGGTACGGCGTGCGGCGATCCGGCGCTCGGCGAGCGCCGGGGAGCGGCGCCCGGCCGGATCCGATCCATGCGCAGGGTGCTTGATCCGTCACTCCAAGTGTTTGTACTCTAAGTAACTGGAGAGATACTTTACGTAAGTATTGCGGATCGAGGGTCGGAGCCCGGCCGTCCGGTGGCTCCGGGCCCGGTGGGTGCGACGTGGATCGAAGGGGATGCCATGCTCGGAAAGCGGATCGCGGCCCTGTCAGACCTCGGGTGAGCGGCGTGCGGGGACCGGAGACCGGCCGTCGGGGATGGGTCCGAATACGCGGATCACGCAGCGGCGGGGCGGCGCGGGCGGGCGGATCGCGCAGCGGCGGGGCGGCGCGGATCCCGGCGCGGTGGAGGCGGCGGAGGGCGGGTGCGGGGGCGGCCGCGAAGGTCCTGCTGGTGTCGGTTCTGGCGCTGGGCGGGGCGCAGGCGGCGCACGGCCACGCCGGGCCGGGCGTGTCGGTGTGCTCGGTGCCCGGTCTGGTCTCCCACCGCGGTTACTGGGACGGGACCGTGGAGAACACGCTCGGGGCCTTCGAGCAGGCGCTCGACGAGGGCTCGCCGAGCATCGAGCTCGACGTGCGGTTCACCAGGGACCATCATCCGGTGCTGATGCACGACGACCTGGTCGACCGGACCACCACGGGCACGGGCCGGGTCGCCGACATGACGCTGGCGCAGTTCCGCGAGCTCCGCACCGCCGACGGCCAGCGCCCGCCGACGCTGTCGGAGACCCTGGAGCTGCTCCGGGGAGGTGTCGAGGAGCTGCTGGTCGAGCTCAAGGAGGTCCCCGACGCCCGGGACCTGCGCTCGCTGCAGGACACCTACCGCCACTCCGACGCCTACGGATGGGCGAGCCTGATGTCGTTCTCCACGGCGGCCATGGAGGCGGTCAAGTCCGTGCCCGCCCGCAAGGGCCTGCTGTCGAACACCGCGCCGCGGCTCTCACTCGCCCGGAAGTTCTCCTATGTCGGGGTCAGGCACGACAGTCTCACCTCCGCGCTGGCCCGCGAATACCTGAAGTACGGCGTGGCCGTCTACGCCTGGACGCCCAACGACGAGGATGCGTGGCGACGCCTGGCGGACTACGGAGTCGACCGCGTCATCACCGACGAGACGCCCGCCTACCTGGAGTGGGCCCACGAGACCTGCCTGCCGTGACGTGCCCCATGGGGGCGCGCGCGAGGGCCGGGACGCGCCGGCCCGCCCGGGCGGTGCGTCTAGGCTGACTCCCTGATGACGAGTTCGGTGGGCAGCGTCACCGAGGCGGTGGATCCGCCGGCCAGCATGAGCATGACCTGCTTGCCCGCCGCCTCGAACTCACGGCTGGCCGCGCGGACGACCGTGGAGAACATGGGGTCGTCGGAGAGGAGCCCCGCCGGAGGGTCGGAGACGATCACGACGACGGAGTCGGTGCGGCGGGTCACCAGGCTGCGGGCCGCCGGGTTGGGGACGTAGCCCAGGTCGTTCACCGCCCGCATCACCAGGTCGCGGATGTCGGATGCGACGGTGGTCCGGCCGTTCACCACCCGTGAGACGGTGGACTTGGACACGCCGGCCCGGGTGGCGACGGCCTCCAGGGCTGGTCGTCTCATCTGGCTCTCCCGCGGTCCGTTCCGCTGGGCGGCTTCCCGCCGTCCGTTCCGCGGGGCGCTTTCATGCTGCCAGAGCGCGCCGTTCCGTGGAGAGGCGGCCGCGAGGTTCCGCCGCCGTCGCGATCGAGATCCCCGCACCGCGAGGTGACCCCCAGACGGCCGGTCCGGTCGGCGTGATGGGCCCGGCGGTCGATCAGCAGATCACCGGAGGCAACGCGGCCTGCTCGCCGGGCTTCCCCGAGACCCAATTTCTGATCATGTAGTGAGCGCTCTCAACAGGAGGGGCTCCGGCCCCGCTGCCCGTCAACTTTTGGGCGGATCGAGAATCCTGTCGCCCCGTAACCGGGAGAGGACAAGGGAGAAGTGGAGCGGCTCCCGTCCGGCGTCGCGGCCGCGCTCCGGGCCTCGGAGGCATGGGGGCCCGGAGCGCGGCCCGCGGCGGATGCGGATCAGTACGGCGGGCCGGCACGGTGACGGATCAGGACAGGAGGCTCTCTCCTATCCAGCCGTCGGCGGAGCAGCCCGGTGGGATGGCGAAGACCGCCGAGCCGATGGGGGTCGTCCACTCGTTGAGCAGGTCGGCCTCGGCCAGGCGCTTCTGGACGGGGAGGAACTGCCGGTTGATGTCGGCCTGGTAGGAGGCGAACAGCAGTCCGGAGTCGGCGTGCCCCTCGGGGGTGAGGCCCGCGTCGTAGTTGTAGACCCGGCGCAGGATCCGCATGCCGGGGTCGGTGACGTGGGCGCGGCGGATGTGGGCGTACTCGGAGATGACGGGGAAACCGAGGGCGTTGAGCCGGGCGAAGTCCGGCTCGTCGCGCTCGGCGCGCCCGGTGAGCGGGGCGCCGGTGTCCAGGCGGCGGCCGATGGTGAACTCCTTGGCCACCCGGTCGGCGGCGTCCCAGGTCTCCAGCTCCATGCGGATGCGCCGCAGCACCAGTGTGGTGCCGCCGCGCAGCCACTCGGGGCCCTGGCTGACCCACACGGCCCGGTCGAAGTCGGGCGTGCCCGGCTGGGGGTTGACGGTCCCGTCGAGCTGGCCCATGAGGTTGCGCTGGGTCGTGCCGGGGGCCAGGGTCTGCGGGCCGCGCCGGAAGCCCCGCTGGGTCCAGCGCACCCGGGCGAAGGAACGGGCGTCCTTGACCGTCATGCGCAGGGCGTGGGCGAGGGTGACCGGGTCGTCGGCGCAGATCTGCAGCAGCAGGTCCGCACCGGTCCACCGCTTGTCCAGCTTGTCGATCACGAACTCCGGCAGGGGCGCCACCGACTCCGGCCGCCGCTCCTCCACTCCGGCCGCGGTGAACAGGCCGGGGCCGAAGCCGAAGGTGACGGTCAGCCGGGAGGGGGCGGAGGCCAGCTCCGGCTCGGTGTCGGCCAGGGCGGGCCGGCCCTGGGTCAGGCGGCGGGCGTCGTCGGTGAGCAGGTGCATCATCCGCACGACGGCCTCGCGGCCGGTGCCGGGCAGCAGGTCCAGGCCGACGAACGCGGCGTGGGCCTGGGGGGCGGTGGCGATCCCGGCCTGGTGGGCGCCGTGGAAGGACTCCACCGCCGAGCCGATGACGGCCGGGGCCGCCTGCGGGAGGGCCGCCGCGGCGGCCCGGCCGGGGGAGACGGCCTGCTCGGGGGCGCACGCCGCGAGGGCGCCGGCCGCTGCGGCGGCGCCCCCGGCGAGCAGGCCCCTGCGAGTCAACTGGGGGTCTCGCATGATCCTGTGTCCGTTTGCTCTGCGTCCGTCAGCCGTGGTCCTTGCCCATGTCCATGTCGGGCTGGTAGTCCTCCTTGCCGCCGGCGAAGTCCTTGCCGACCGCGGTGAACTCCAGGGTCTCGCCACCCTTGAGAGTGAGGGTGAAGGGGATCTGCGCGCCGGGCTTCACCTCTTCGGTGACGCCCATCAGCATGATGTGGTCACCGCCCGGCTGGAGCTGGTGCGTGCCCCGCGCGGGGATCACGAACCCGCCCTCCTTGGGCCGCATGACCATCTTTCCCTTGGAGTCGACCACCTCGTGCAGTTCGACCTTCGGCGACAGCGGCGAGGTCACGGAGACGACGGTCACCTCGACGTCGGTGTTGTTGACCAGGGTGCCGAAGGCGGCGCTCATCCCCTTCTTGGTGGTCTTCACCCACGGGTCGGTGATCGCCAGGGGCGGGGCGGCCTCGGCGGCGGCGCCGGTGGCGGCCGGGCTCGCGGCGGGCGCGGC